>JACZUZ010000436.1 GCA_022572905.1 Candidatus Zixiibacteriota bacterium
ACCCGGAAGCGCCGGTTAAGGCTTCCGAGAGGAAATATTGCTATTTGTCTTTGGCGCCGACTTTTTTGCGGCTCTTCTTGGCCGCTTTTTCGGACTTTTCGTCCAACTTTTCCGGACGAGGAGTAAGAAGTTCTACGACAGAGATAGTCGCGCCGTCACCACGGCGTATCTTCTTCTTTATAACGCGGGTATAACCAGAATTGCGGTCTTGCAGATTAGGAATAATCTCAGTGAACAGTTTCTTGTGGATAGATTTAATCCTAATGGTTCTTCCTACCAATCTCCGCGCGGCCAGGTTATCAGCTTTCGCAATTGTGATCAACCTGTCAGCCAAGCGGCGCAACTCGCAGGCACGCGCATGAGTTGTTTCGATTACTCTGTGTTCGAACAAATCTGACGCTAGATTCGCCAGCATCGATTCGCGATGCGGCTTTGGCCTGTTCAGTTTATTTGTTTTCTTCTGATGTTTCATGAATTCTTATCTTATCAAATCCGAATTAACTCAAGAAGGCGCTAGCAAAGCATCATGTTGTCTCGATAAATGGTTCCGTTTCCAGGTCCATTCCGAACTGAAGATTGTGCTCATCCAGGATGGCGTTCAACTCATTTAGTGATTTTCTACCGAAATTTCTGAACTTCAGCATGTCGTTTTCTGTCTTAGTCACCAGGTCTTCAAGGGTATGAATATCGGCGGCTCGCAAACAATTCGATGAGCGCACTGAAAGTTCGAGATCATCCATGCGAGTATTAAGTAACTTACGCAATGGGGTTATCTCTTCTTCGGTTTCTTCCTCTTCTTTGAGAATAACCTCTTCGTCGAGATGAATAAAGAGCTGGAGATGATCTTTGAGTATTTTAGCCGCAAAACAAAGAGCGTCCTCGGGAGTAACCGAGCCATCTGTTTCAATATTCATTATCAAACGATCATAGTCGGTTCGCTGACCCACTCGAGTGTTTTCAATATTAAACCAGGCTCTCACTACCGGCGAATAGAAGGAATCGACGTAAATCGTATTTGTCGGAGCCCCTTCTCTTCGATTAGAATCGGCCAGGACATACGAGCGACCCGGACAAATATCGATTTCCATCTCGAAGACACGGTCTTTAGTTAGCTCTACTATGTGCAATTCAGGGTTTAGAATTTCAACGTCCGCCGTAACATCAAGCATGCCCGCTGTGATTTTGCCCTGCTTGGTGGCTTTGATATAGATTGTCTTCATCTCGTCATCTGAGTGATACTTGATGCGAAGTTTCTTCACATTAAGAAGTATATCAGACACATCCTCGTAAACTCCATCCAGCGTCGCAAATTCATGTTGCGCTTCAGCAACGCGCACAGAGACCGGCGCCGCACCCTGTAGTGATGAAAGCAGTATTCTCCTCAGAGAATTTCCAATGGTGGAGCCATATCCTCTCTCAAGGGGCTCAACAATAAAACGCGCAAAATTTAGATCGTCCTCCGACCTTTCCTTCACTACCTCTGAAGGCATACTCAGATTTTTCCACTTCATGCCCGATTATCTCCGGTATTTATTACTTTATTTGGGTTTTCTATGACGCCGCAATCAATCTTCCGGCGCCAACTCCAAAGTTAGTGTGAAACATCCGTTTCACCACCCTCTAAATTAGACCGTTTCTTTTTCCTTATTTGGAGTAAAGCTCAACGATGAGCTGTTCATTAGCAGTAATAGGAATATCCATGCGCTCGGGGTATTCCAAAAGCTCCCCTTCAAGCGCAGCCTTGTTCAATCTAAGCCAGGGAATCTGATCTCCTGTGCTGTGATCCTTAAGCGCGGAGTGGATGATTTCCAGGTTTTTTGATTTCTCGCACACTTTCACGACGTCTTTCGGGCGCAACAAATAGGAAGGAATATCCGTTTTCTTCCCATTAATAAGCAGATGCCCATGGCGAACAAGTTGACGCGCGGATTTACGCGATGGCGCGAATCCGAGACGATAAACAAAATTATCCAGACGCGTTTCCAACAACCTGAGCAGATTTTCTCCAGTTATGCCCTTTTTTCTTTCTGCAATTTCGAAGTAGTGATGAAATTGTTTTTCCATTATTCCATAGAGGCGGCGAACTTTTTGCTTTTCACGCAATTGTAAACCGTATTCAGAAACTTTTCTGCGCATACGCTGACCATGCTGTCCTGGCGGAACGGGACGGCGTTCAAATGCGCAACGATCTGTGTAGCATCGCGAACCTTTCAGGAATAGCTTTTCGCCCTCCCGGCGACAAAGCTTGCAATTCGCATCTCTATATCTTGCCATACTCTTCGAATAAACCTTTCAAACGCATTTCATATCAAAAGCGCTCACATTAAAATTGCTCAAACTAAATTCTAGACTCTTCTTCTTTTCGGTGGGCGGCACCCGTTATGCGGGATAGGTGTAACGTCACGAATCATTGTCACTTCCAATCC
>JACZUZ010000039.1 GCA_022572905.1 Candidatus Zixiibacteriota bacterium
TAGCCCCCGATATCCCTCAACTTTCTCAAGCGACACAACATCCATCGCTTCTTCAACCACACAAATTTTGGTTTTGTCGCGCTTGGGATCATTGCAAATATAACATGGGGAAGTCTCACTGATATTCTGACAAATATCACAAAAGCCAACTTTTTCTTTGACCTCCTTGATTGTCTCGGCTAGCTCTAATGCTTCATCAGTGGACATTTTCAAAATATGAAAAGCAAGCCGACCGGCGGATTTTGGACCAACTCCCGGCAGTTTTCTAAATAGAGATATGAGTCGTTCAACTGTTTCAGCGCTACGGAACATTGTATTGAGTCAGGTTAGTCTAGTTGTAAGGATCGCGTGGTTAAGAATTCATCGGTGTTAATCATTAGGTTTAATTTGAAATTTTTAAAATTCCTAGGGATGGCCTCCACCAAATCCAATAATATAATTTAGAAAGGCAGATTCAATCCGGGAATATTCAAACCGCCCGTTAAATTGGATAATTCCTCGGCTTGAGTTTCCTGAATCTTTTGAGTGGCCTGATTAAACGCGCCCATTACCAGGTCCTGAAGCATCTCGACATCATCCGGATTAACGACTTCCTGGTCAATGGTAACAGACATAACTTCGCTCTTGCCATTGAGAATAATCTTGACCATACCGCCCCCGGCTGCGCCTTCGACTTCCATCTCTTGCATCTTTGCCTGCATTTCCTGCGCTTTTTCCTGGGCCTCTTTCATTTGTTTCATCAATTCGCCCAGCATATTTTTGTTCATATTATCAGACTCCTTAGATATATTTCTAAAAACATCACTAAATAAATGTCCTAGTTTGTTTTCGTAACACTAATTATCTCTCCGCCAACTTTGTCCATAATTTCTTTCAGGCGGGGATTCTTTTTGACAAACTCCTCCACGACTTCAGGAGAGAGAGTTGTCGTTATTTTAGGCGCCGACTGTTTGGGAGCGTCAAAATGACTTTCCTTGTCTTTGTTAACGGTATATCGAATCGAAAGAGGCGCTTTGTAGAATTCTCGCAAAGCGTCTTCGACCAGTTTGCGATAATTGTTGTGGTCCAGAACCGCTTTGGAGGCCGCTCCTGATTGGGCGAACTCCGCTATGAGTTGATTGTGTTTTATATCGATAACTCTCGCCATTGCGAGTTGAGACGCTACCATCTGGCTGGAACGCCTGACACTCTCAACGAATTCTTTCCATCCGGCATTTATTCGGGGCAAATTGATGTTCGAAATACTCGCGCTCTGGATATTCGCTTCTGGCGGCGCTTGAGATTGGGAGGCCTCCTGTGTTGGCGCCGTTTCACTTCTGGTAAGGATAAGTTTGACCGGATCAGGCGTCAGGGTCTTTTTTTTTGAGGAATTGAACAAGTCTCGTTCGGTCGCTGTCCCCGTGCCAGACCCGCCGGGAATGTCCGGAGTGAGATTTTCAGTCTCGCTCTGGAGGTGCGACAACACCTCTTCCAGTCGAACAGTCGATTCCATTTCCGCCAGCTTAACTGTGGTGATTTCGATCAACCAGCGCTGATCAATAGTCTTCATATCGACTATGGCGCCGCGAAGAATATCCGCGATTCGTAATAGATCACCCAGAGAGAAGAAATCGAGTTGCGACCTGTAGCGTTCAAGCTCATCTTTGGTCAGGCTCAGAATATCGGATGAGCCAGCAGTGGCCTTGAGAGTCATCAATGTTCTGAAATGATCAATCATCTCAGTCATGAACTCTCTTATGTCCGTTCCTCCATCGACCATCTTCGCAATCATGCGCAGAGCGTCTGCGGTTTGACCGGCGGCGAGTTTCTCCACATAGCCAAACAAAAACTCCCGGTCAACCATTCCCAGCGAGCTGACAATAAGCTCAACAGTGACTTCGCCCTCGGAAAACGAGAGCGTCTGATCCAGAAGGGAAATAGAATCGCGCACTGAGCCATCGCCCCGTCGCGCTATCAAACGCGCCGCATCTTCGCGAAGTGTATACCCTTCGGATTTCGCTATGCGCTGTAATAGCTCAATCAGTGTGTCAATTGAAACTCTACGGAAATCAAAACGCTGAGTTCGCGAAAGAATTGTATCGGGAACTTTCTGAGCCTCCGTGGTCGCGAAAATAAACATAGCATGTTCCGGCGGCTCTTCGAGAGTTTTCAGGAGAGCGTCAAAAGCTGGACCGGAAAGACGATGCACTTCATCTATGATGAAAATCCTTTTTTTGCCCGGAGTGGGCATGTACTGGATCACCTCGCGCAGATTGCGAATATCATCAACTCCGGTATTCGAGGCGGCGTCAATTTCAAGAACATCGCGCGATGACCCAGTCGTAATTTCGCGACAGGAAACACATTCGCCGCAAAGCTGGGCGGTCGGACCTTTGTCACAGTTGATCATCTTGGCCAGAATTCTGGCCACGCTGGTTTTTCCCGATCCTCGCGGTCCGCAGAAAATGTAGCCCGAACCGATTCGCCCGGATGAAATAGCATTGCGCAAAGTAGTTGTGACATGTTCCTGCCCAACCACTTCATCCAGAGTTTGGGGGCGATATTTTCTGGCTAAAACCTGGTAAGTCATCTGAATTTGGCCGCGCTATTGGAAGATAATGTCTGAGTAAATGCGGCTCCTGTTCAAGATAAGACTTCCGACTGAGACCACAAGCGCCTTCGGATTATTGGTGATAATCATTCGTCCGGCCAACAAATGAAGCGCAGAAAAAGAATGAATCGCAAAATGGGGTGAACGTTTGCGAAGGATGCCAACAAAAGGCGAGTGATGATGACAAGAAGAATGGTAATATCGAATGCCAAAGAGAATGGCCTGAAAAGGTCGGGCGACCCTGTAACACAGTTCGCTTATCGCCTACCGCTGCTACCTTCCGGTCCTGACGGGGTTCGGCGTCACGATCTCGCACAGGACCCGACCGTCTCAGGCCACGGTCTGTCCGGTCAGCTTGTGATCGACCATTGTGATTGCCGATACCGACGCTAAAATAACGTCACAATAAACTGGAGCTGGCCGGGATCGAACCGGCGGCCTCCACGTTGCGAACGTGGCGCTCTCCCAACTGAGCTACAGCCCCAAAAATACAATATCCGGCTGTTGTCCCTGATGTTCATTTTCATGAAGCAGAGACTCCCGTGAATAAATCGGAATTTTAAGAGAACGCAAGAGCTTCAGCCGCCAACTAAAGATTGTTTTTAATCCAGAAACGCAGACATCAAGAGTAAACTCCGATATCGCATTGAGCGCTAAAAGAGAATCGTAAGAATGGCTCCAAAGGGCCTTGCGCAAATGTTTTATTCGGGCTATCTGAGTACATGTCAGTTTTCCCGCTAGTCGCAGTAATTTTCTGGGGGCTTAGTTACGTCGCGATCAAGGTGGCGTTGGATTATCTTTCGCCTACCGAACTGGTTCTGGCTCGATTTATTCTGGCCACTCCCACTCTGGGCGCTCTCGTACTTCTACGGGGGAAGTCGTTTAAGATCAAAGGCCCGCTTCTGAAACCCGCTTTGTATCTGGCGCTGTCCGGTCTCATAGTTTACGCCCATTTTTGGATCATGGCCGAAGGCCTAAAGACCACAACCGCCAACAACGGGGCTTGGATTCTGGCCACGGCCCCGGTATTCATTCTGCTTCTTTCGGTTCTGACTATAAAGGAGCGCATAAACATAGTCCAGGGAGCGGGAATGGCTGTAGCCGCGATTGGGGTCGTCTTTTTGATTAGCAAGGGTGACCTCACTTCAATTGAATGGATAAAATCCACTGGCGACATGTTGATGGTAGTCAATTGTGCCACCTGGGCCATATACACTGTGGTAACCCGCAAAGTTACAGAATCTGTTGATCCGCTGGTGGCTACATTTTACACAAGCGCAATAGCATTTCTGATTTTTGCCCCGTTTGGATTTGGAAGCGGCGCTATCGACGCCTATCTCTCTCTGGATTTACGAGCGATCTCAGTGGTCGTTTTTCTGGGGGTTGGATGTCTGGCTCTGGCTTTCTGGATGTGGGCCAAGGGAGTTCAGGAAATCGGGGCAACACGCGCTGGAGCGTATCTCTATATAGAGCCGCTCTTTACCGTAGTGGCCGCCTATCTGGTTCTGGGCGAGGGGATAACCTGGGTTCTTGCGGGCGCCGCTATTTTGATTACAATCGGAGTCTATCTGGCCGAGCATATCGGACCCGGCAAATTCGCCGCCGCAATATCCCCGGAAAAACTCTCGCCCCCTTCGTAAAGGGATAGCGTAAAGAGTCCCTGTCTTTAATGTAGGTCGGCTCGGGCGCCCCACTGCTCACGGTGGATATGTCATCCCGAGGCTTGGCGAGGGATCTGGCTGGGTAGGGTACAGAACTTTTGAAATGATGACGTTGCTAATTCTCTACTAGATTCTTCACTTCGTTCAGAATGACATTATATCGGAAGGCATGCTTTGTGCGCGGCAGATGTCCGGCTCGGCTGAGCTCGCCGAAGTCACATCTGCCCGTCCAGGAGGTCGTTTCTATAATTAATTGTCTTGAGTATCGGAAGCTGCCGGTGGCGGGAGCGGTTTTTCTTCGTCAGACGCGTCGCCGGTTTGCGGGACAGTTCCGGGTGGAGCCTGCGTAGGAGGAGCCTGACCATGAGGCGCGGATTGAGTACCGGGCGAAAGATACGTCGGCGCGATCGGGGTTGTCGGTCCGACCGGCGCTACCGATTGAGCGAAGTGTCCTTCAAGCCAGATTCGATTTACAAGCTCGGTTTGCTCCCAGAGGAAATAGATCAATAGCGCAATATTAATGAGAGCGAACATCATATAGAAGCCTCCCACAGCCGCCATCTTCATAATGTCAATCGGCGACGAGGCAGAAGCCATTTCGTCAAAAAACCCCCCGACTATAGAGACTATTGCCAATACAACAGAGATGGCGAAAGCGGCGCCGTAAGCCGCTATGGGCTTTAGGACACCTTTGCGCGGTAGACCGACTTTATCGGAAGCCGCATCCTGGAGTTTCAGGAAGTAGTAGGTTGCATAAACACCCAGCCCCGACAACAACAATTGCATTCCGGTGAGTATCATCATCGTGCGGGGTGAGGTAAATTGCTCCATCCCTCCCAGCCCCGCCATGCCGGACTTAACAGCGGCGATCGCGTTAACTATACCCGGTCCAACCGAAATAAAGAGCCAGAAGAGAACAACCGCCGTGTACATCCAGACATATATTCCCGGCTTGTAATCTTCCTCCTCTTTCCAGTTTGCGCATCTTTTGAGTTCGCCCGCTACCAGATAGTGATAGACTATGTAGTAAATGCTACAGGTAACAATGCTCAGTCCCAGAATCGCCCAGAACGAGCGTGGCCGACCAGCTCGCTGAGCCAACGGCGAGGGTGACGCGACGGATTGGGAGTTCATTCTTCTATTTTTAGCGCGGGATGTGTCTCGGGCGATATTTCGCCTGCTGAATTCGTTCGCAACAGCAATTCCTAGCCCATTGATTCAACGGCCCGGATCACTTCATAGGGCGTTTGCAGGCTCAAAAGCTCCTCGCGGAAAGACTCATAGCGGAGCGTTTCCGCCAGAGCTTTGAAAACCCGCAAATAGCGGATATCATCATACGGAGGAGCGGCCATAATAAAAAAGAGCCGGGTCGGCTCTTCATCCATAGCTCCAAAATCATAACCACGTGAGCTTCGCGCAAAACCCAGCATGAAATTCTTGGCCTGCATTGAACGAATATGAGGAATGGCCAGCCCGTAACCGATGGCGGTGGTCGCTTTTCGTTCGCGATTTATGAAATCATTCAGGAATTTGGAGCGATTGCCAATCTGCCCTGACGCCTCAAGAATCGAGACTAACTCATCCAGAACCATCTCCTTGCTACGTTGCCGCCATTTCTCTCGACTGGCGCCCTCAACATACTCTGGCGTAACTGTTTCCAGCTCAAGCTTTATAAGCTCCTCCGACATGTATCTGGCGATATTGAGTCCCATAGTAGTTCAAACAAAACTAGAGAGCTGTCGTTTCAAGCCGCCGGGCAATGTACAGAAAGGGTGGCGGGAGAGAATCTCGACTCTACGAATGCAATGATAGAACCTCAAGTCATTGAATGTCAACCATGAATAACTGGGACCGCCACTTCGCATCGATAGCGCCACGGAGTTTCATTATGGAAAGGCCAGTTGACAACAGGCCCCCGGGAGGGCTACTTTTTAGATCGCGGCGAAGAATTAGAGCCTGCGGCAGGCTCTCTCCGGGGCCGCCTAGGCGCGGTCTAAGCCAGGTCGTCGCCGCGCCGATAACTAGTGATGTGGCAACTCCTTCCCCTCTGTACGCTCACCAACTGAGTTTCAGTGTGAAACAAGATATCTCTGCGCTTAATCAGGCGTAATGGAATAGGTGTTTTGAGCGAGCAAATTTAGGAATTACCGAGTTAGCGACAACGAAATTCGGCCTTGTCGATAACTCGGGGCATTACGGGAAAAGAGGATAACAAAATCAAAGGAATTGGTTAGAAATACATGAATCCTCCTTCATCATCCAGTGTCAAATCACGCCAGACCAAAGAAGGAACTTTTTCGCTCTGGAAGAGAACTCATAATCTGGGCGAACTCCGCCCCGAAAACATCGGCCAAGCTGTTCGGCTCAACGGCTGGGTAAATCAATATCGCAATCTGGGAGGATTGCTCTTTCTTGATCTGCGCGATCGCTATGGCATAACTCAGGTAGTTCTAAATCCGGCCAGAGTCTCGCCAGAAATCTTCGAAAAGGCTTCGTCAGCGCGACATGAGTTTGTGGTGGCTGTGATCGGAGAAGTTATCGCGCGTCCGGATGGCACACGAAACAAGAATATTCGCACCGGCGAGATAGAGGTTGTCGCCGAGGATTTCACAATACTCAACGAATGCCCCACTCCGCCGTTTGAAATAACCGACGAAGCTCCCTCTAACGAAAATCTGAGATTGGAATACCGTTACCTTGACCTGCGCCGCAGGCCAATGCAAGAAATCATGCGCATCCGGCATGAAATAGCGCTGGCTGTGCGCGAAAGTTTTTCCGGGATGGGGTTCTACGAAATCGAAACGCCGCTTTTGATGCGCTCAACTCCTGAAGGCGCTCGTGACTATGTTGTGCCATCGCGAGTACACCGCGGTAAATTTTATGCGCTACCGCAATCGCCTCAACTATTGAAGCAAATTCTCATGGTCTCGGGATTTGATAAGTATTTCCAGCTTGCGCGCTGTCTTCGTGACGAAGACCTCAGATCGGACCGTCAACCGGAGCACACTCAAATCGATATTGAGATGTCTTTTGTCACTCCCGACGATATATTTTCATGCGTTGAGCGAATGCTCAAATATGTTTTTGAAAAAGTTCAGGGAGTGGATGTTGAAACGCCGTTTCAAAGATTTACTTACGCCGATGTCATGTCGCGCTACGGAGTCGACAAACCTGATATGCGCTACGCTATGGAGATTATTGACCTGACAGAAAAAGCGGGTGCGGGAGAGTTTGGCGTTTTCAATCAGAATATCGCGAACGGCGGAGTAGTCAAGGGAATAACTCTTTCCGGCGGTGGAAACTACACCCGGCGCCAGCTTGACGAACTAACAGAATTCGCGAAGTCGCAGGGCGCCGGGGGCATGGCCTATATTCTTCGCCCTGGCGAGGAATTTCGTTCACCGATTTTGAAATTCTTCAGCGACGAACAAAGAGACGATATGCTCGAATTCGCTGATTGTAAACAAGACGATCTTCTGGTCATCGTTTCCGATTCGAAAGAAATAGTGGAAAAAGTTCTCGGTCAATTGCGCATTAAGCTGGCCAAAGAACACAATCTGGCGGATAAGAAAAAATTCGCCTTTGTCTGGGTGACGCAGTTCCCGCTTTTCGACTATGACGAAGAAACAGATAGCTGGGACGCAATGCACAACATTGTATCGCATCCGCTTGAAGATAATTTGAGTTTGCTGGATGAAGGTGAGAATACTGATCTGGCGCCGACGGATCCGGAGCATCCCTGGAGGCGAATACTAGCTAACCAATATGATCTTGTCTTGAACGGAAATGAAATAGCCTCCGGAGGAATTCGAATCAATAAGAGAGAGCTTCAGGAAAAAGTTCTAAACATATTGGGAATATCCACAGAGCGCGCGGATAGAATGTTCGGATTCCTTTTGCGTGCGCTGGAATACGGCGCCCCACCTCATGGTGGAGTTGCGCTGGGACTCGATAGACTGGTCGCAATTATGTGCGGTGTGGATTCTATCAGAGAAGTTATCGCATTTCCCAAGACCGCGTCGGCGAGCGCCCTGATGGAAGGCGCTCCGTCCGAGCTGGATCAAGAGCAGTTGGATGAATTAGGAATAGTGATAAAAGGCTCTTGAAAGAAGATATTGAGAGAGTTTGCGTTGACAGGCGCCTCGAAAACTGTGTTTGCTCTATAACGCTTTCGATCTCTGCAACTACGAAACAAGTATTATTACGAATATGAATAATGACACATCAGAAAATGCGATTCCCACAGAGGGGCCTGACGAAATAGTAAACAATAGAGCAAACAAGACGGTAGACAAGAAACTAGACAAGGTAGTCGACCAGCGCGAAAACAAGGGAGAAAATTCGCTAGTTTCTTCAACGGTTTCTCTTAAGGGCGTTGATCTTCCATTACTTTTTGGGCAATACGATATCTTCCTTCGAATGATTGAAGATCAATTCGAGGCTAAAATATTCGCACGCGGAGAGACTGTCAGTCTGGAAGGTGCGCGCAAAGAAGTTGACAGTCTGAAGAAACTCTTCGATGATCTTAAACTACGTCTTAGTCAGGGTAATCCTCTCACAGAACAGTATGTTCGCTACACTATTGGGTTGATCAAAGAAGGGGGATCGGGAGCCGCCCGTGATATCAAACCAGCTTACTCCAGTAATCACCCCGCCAACAACGGTGTCGAACCTCGAACCGTAGGGCAAAAAGAATATCTTGAGGCCATAGAAAAATACGACATTGTCATTTCAATCGGTCCGGCCGGAACCGGCAAAACTTTTTTGGCGGTGTCGGCGGCTGTTGCGGCTCTTAAATCAGGTTCGATCAAACGAATAATTCTCGTTCGTCCGGCGGTGGAGGCTGGCGAGTCGCTGGGTTTCTTACCCGGAGACATAAGAGCGAAAGTTGACCCATATTTGCGTCCAATCTATGACTCACTGCATGAATTATTGCCTGCCGAACGAGTTCGCAAACTAATGGAAACTGGCGTGATAGAAATTGCTCCTCTGGCGTTTATGCGCGGGAGAACTTTGAACGGCGCTTTCGTTGTTTTGGATGAAGCTCAAAACAGTACGACTGCTCAGATGAAAATGTTCTTGACGCGGCTGGGCGAAAATTCCAAAGCTGTCGTAAACGGAGATGTTACCCAGATTGATTTAGTTGACCCAACAGTATCGGGACTGGTCTCCGCAGAAAGAGTTTTAAAAAACATTCGGGGGTTGAAGTTTATCAAACTAACTGATCGTGATGTCGTTCGTCACCGACTTGTACAGGACATTCTCAAAGCCTATGAGAATTCATCAGCTCCATATCAAAGAGATGAGAAAGCCAGAGAATAGGAAATGGTATCCTTACTTCTCAGACTGAAAAGATATCTTAAGCGGGCTCTGAAAATTCGCTCGCGTCGTCTGGCAAATCAAAAACCGACCAGGGTTGAGCGTTTGGTAAGGATCGGTCTGATGGCGACCGCCATCGCGCTTATAGGTATAGTTTATCCGGGTGGT
>JACZUZ010000437.1 GCA_022572905.1 Candidatus Zixiibacteriota bacterium
AGGACTATAGTTAATGGGCCAGGCAAAAATTCTCTGGCAAGTCTAAAGGCTGTTTCGTTAACTATGGCAATTTCCTTCATCTCTTCAATTGATCGAACAAAGATCGCGGTAGGATAGCTTTTGTCCCTTCCTTTGAGAGCGAAAAGTTTTCGCATACATTCCGGAGAATCTGCTCTGACCAGCAGACCATAGCGTGTTTCAGTCGGCCCAACAATAATACCGCCATCGCGCAATTCTTTTGCGGCTCTCGCAAGGATTTCTTTCTTGAGGGAATCCTCTCCCCAAATCAGAATTTCGCTTTCGTTTGTCAAAGTAGGCAGCATCTATTTATCTTGAGGAAAAATTCGCCAAGGCGAGTTTTAGTATCCCTCACCGTTTTCTGTGTCGCTTTCTGCGTCGCCTGCGCTTGCCGCCGAATCTTCGGCCGCTCTCTGCAGCTCAATTTCCAGACGCAGTGAATCAAAGTAATATTCTGGAAGCCGCGTCGAAACATTCCACTTGTTGGGAATTCGACGAACGCGCAAAACCCAGGCATCGTTGTATCCTGATCTCTTTACTATCTGTCGAAGATAATTTTCGGCTTCGCGTTTTTTTCTGAACTCTCCAAGCCGGACTTTGAAATAGGGCGCTTCGTAGTCGAGAAAAACTGGTTCGTCAAAAATCTCCTCCGCTATTCGGCGCTCTAGGAAAGACTCGCTATAAATGGTTGAATTAAAAAGTTGCGCCTGATAAACGTCATACGCCTCCCCACTCGTGTCAACCGCCAAACCAAAATCCGGTGGAGGAGCGGGACCAATAATACCCAGCCCTTCTTCCTTTGACGAGGTGTCCTTCGCGAAAGCTTCCGGTACAACTATCCGATCAAGCTCGTTTCCAAGCGGGTCAAAGTCAAGCTTCTCAATTATTTCAACAGGAGCCGTTGTTTCTTCTTTCGAAACAGACCTTCTTTCTTCGATATTAACCGCAGTCGGTTTCCCGCAAGAAAGAGCCGACACGAACACAGATACAATGACGGCAATCTCCAAAAAAGTCCTGGATGCTGGGCTATCTGTGCTCATTCGCTAATTACTATACTCCGAAAACTAGATCTAGAAAAACTCGTCCGCTTTACCTGTTTTGCGCACACGATCAAGCAATTTTTTAATTTCCTCGACTTTGGTTTTGTGCGCCACCAAAACCACTTCGCCGCTCCGAACAACCACAAGATCCGAGACTCCAAGTGTCGTAACTAATCCGGCGCTATCATTGTAAACTGTCATCTCATAACTGTCTTCACAGATAACATTGCCGTGCAAAACATTGTTCTCGTCGTCCTGCTTCATGTAGCGCTGGAGCGAATTCCAACTCCCAACATCATCCCAAATAATATCAGCTTTCATAGTGAGAACATTAGATGCTTTTTCCATTATCGCGAAATCGATAGAAATCCCCTCGGAATTATCGTAAAGCTCTTCTCGCGCCGAAAATTCATCGGCTGTTCCAATCATTTTTGAATAATCACGCAAGCGCCGGTATGCGTCCGGTTGGTGTTTCTCGAACGCTAAAAGTATGGACCTGACCGACCAGATGAAGATGCCGGAGTTCCAGAGATGCTTCCTGTCATGATAATATTCCTGAGCCACCTGGCGGCGCGGCTTTTCAGTAAACTCCTCCACTGCAAACACAGAAATTCCCGCTTCCAACTTGTATGTTTCGCCGAGCTTAATATATCCATAGCCGGTTTCGGCGCGAGTTGGAACGATTCCCAACGTTATCAGTTTGTCTTCTTTCGCGGCGATATTAGCGCCAACTTTTAGTAACTGCCGCAAGCGTTCGGGGGGCTTGATTAAATGATCCGCCGAAAGTGTCAGCATTACACCCTCTGGATCATTTTTCTCGATATGAATTGCCGCCAGACCAATAGCAAGAAGAGTGTTTCTCCCTTGCGGCTCGGTTAGCAAGTGCGATGACTTGAGATAGTCGATTTCCTTCAGGATGCTGTCGCTTATCACCTGACCAGTGACGATCAATGTTTGCTCAAGCGGCGCGAGAGGTAGAATTCGATCAATTGTTTCCTGCAACATCGTCTTGTCGGAGGTCAGCTTCAAAAGTTGCTTGGGTCGACTGGCCCGCGAAAGCGGCCAGAAACGCTCGCCCTTGCCGCCTGCCAATATAACGCTGTATATCAACTGTTAATCTCCGATTCTAAACTATGTTTTCAACCTATTAGCTTTGAAAGACGGCCCAGCGATTGAAGGAATCCGCCGCCGATTAGCTCGAACTGAGCCAAATCAGTCTGGCGCACACTAACTTGCGCCATCAAATTTTATGATACCACAGGCCGACATTGAACGCAATAAACTCTCGCCAAGGACCCGCTCAAAGGTCACTCAATGTTAATATCAGCTTCGTATTTGGTTGACGAAAGATATAAT
>JACZUZ010000040.1 GCA_022572905.1 Candidatus Zixiibacteriota bacterium
TCACCTCTCGTAAAACTTTGATCGGAGTATTCCACGGGTTCTGAGCTTTCAAATCCGATATCTACGGCTCGCTTAAACGAAAGTTTTGCCAAATCCGGATCGCCTAAGTCTAATGAATAGATTCCCCGCTCATACCAGTAGCGAATATCATTGGCGAAGAGTACTTCGCCGGACATCAGTAACATTCCGGCCGAATCATTCATTCCGAGACCGCGCAGAGTTGCAAGTCTCACTCTGAAAGTAGTCATGTCGTATGGCCGTATTCGTAGCGCTTCTCGTGAAAAAGAATCTGCGGAAAAAATATCTCCCAGGTTCAATTTGAGCGATGCCAGGTTTGTATGCGCCTCAGGATTCTGAGGATGATATGAAAGCTCCTGCTTAAAATAAAATTCCGCGGAATCTGAATTTCCCTCAAGATAGAAAGCGACACCCAGATTTAGCGCCGCCCTGGGATAGCTAGGGTCCTCCGCCAAAGCCTGTCTAAAGGGTGTTTTCGCCAACTCATATAGACCAGCGCTCAGGTAACCGTTTCCTTCAAGGTACAACGCCCGAGGTTTTTCCGAAGATTGAGGCTGCCCCAAAGGCGCCAGCGAGAAAATTAAAGCAAGACCAGCCCACAGCGCTCCTTTGACAATCGGACGAATGAGAGCGCTTCGAGAACTCACCCGCTCTTCATGAGCGTTTTTCTTCATCGCTAAGGAATAAAAGAGAGTCAGCAGACTCCCGCATCCCAATCCTGCCAGAGGGAAAAGATGAACAATAACGGGCAATCGAAAGCGCTCGTTAATAAAGAAGAACCCCAGAATGAGTGAATAGCAGATTGCAATCGCTATCAGTGGAGCCGCTCTTCGTCTGCGCGTTCTGTTTAATGACATACCCCAAACAGCAAGAAACAGAACCGCCGCAAACCCGATCGGTGAAAATCTCAGTATGGGATTGTTATCAAACACCTCACCCAAGGGACGATTATTGGAGAACATTGTATTTGAAAAAACCAGACCGAGTTTTCCCAAATATCGTGTCAGAAACAGGGTGGGATTCTCACTTATCCACTCAAGTCCTTTGTTTCTCCAAAAATCAGACACCTGGGCGGGTCCAAGTCCCGCGCCCATTTCCATTTCCGCCAGACCTACCATATCGCTAATTGTCCAACTTGCGCCGAAAGGCTCCGGCAGAGCTGCATCTACCGGGTTGGCGGAGTCGTTGTTACCAATAAAGAAATTCACTCCGCCCGATGATGCTACTAGCGTTAGCTCTCCCCCAACATAATAGTTGCGAGCTGTTACCGGGGCTATTGTCATAACCGTTACGACTGCGCATATGATAACGCTCTTAATGCCATCAGATGAACTCTGCGTGTTTCGCCAAATCAAAAACAAATAAAGCGGCGCCAGAGCAAGAGCTGTCGGTCTTGTCAGAGCGGCCAGTCCAAGACACAATCCTGTCAGAGCGGAGAACTTTTGTGTTTCCCGTTCTTTGTATATCAAATAGCAAAGCAGGGAAAGCTGTAATAGAAGAGTGAAGAGAAAATCTGTCAGAAGTTCCGCTTCAAAATAAATGAAACTGGGATAGATCGCCTGCAAACCAGCCGCCCACAACGCAGCTCTGTGTCCGGTACTCTCAGCGCTAATTCTGCGCGTGATAAAATAAGTCAGCGCTATCGAGAATACTCCCATCAGAGAACCCAGAACTCGAGGAGACATGAGAGCCTCTCCGAAAATACTGCGTACTACCGCCAGAAAATAAACATACAAAGGCGCTCTGAAATACACTTCATCGCCAATGATATTCCCTCCCGCGATTGAATCGGCCCAATTGAGATGGAAGAGCGAGTCGACAATCAGATCACCCCAGATCGGCTCCTGACTATAGAAGAAAAGATACAATCCTCTCAAAAGCGCTGACAGAGCCAACAAAATAGCTAGCTGCTTGCGTTCTTTACCTGCGAATATAGACCTGTACTCCATTACGATCTAAAGATAAGCCAGAGTTAGCAAGCCGCAATATTGTATTTGGCCTGTGCAATTTCTAAACGATTAGCAAAGTGACTCTTATTTCACACCTTGCTAATTCTCTCACACTTCCGATCTCGAAAGTTCATCCGAATTTACTCGATTGTCCTATTTAGGCAAATTTCTCTTTGAGAATAGTCTCAGGTAACATGTTGTATGGCAGTGACTTATGCGGTTGGGCGGGACCTGTGAAAATAGATTCACAGATATCGTGTTTGCGACGCCGCTCAGGCAGACCAATTGCGCTAAGAGGTTTGCTAAAGAGAGAGTTCTGATGAGGGTAAAATTTATAACATATCTGGTCATTTTATGCGCGCTGGGAGACGTGTCTCCGTTACACTCGAAGACTCCGGGCGAAATCCTCGGACCGACTTTGCTGAGGGCGCTGGAGGATTTTGCGAGCGCTCCTCTTTTAGCGGACTCGACTATCGAAGCGCTTGTTTTTTTCGAAAAATCGACTGAAGAAAACTCATCCATAGAAAGCGCCTCCACAATCACATCGAAATTCATGCGTTTGTCTGACAGAAGATTCAAGACACTTCAGCGTTTGACCTCATACAAATCTTCCAGGGAGGAAAGCGCGCTTGAAAAAATGAGCGCATTAGAAAATCTGAGAGTGACCCGGCGTTTTTGGATAACCCGGAGCGCTCTGGTTACACTTCCAATTTCCCAACTGAATAAATTGACACAAATCGATGGAGTCTCTGCGGTTCGCTCCAATTTCGCCCTTGAATTGATTTCAGAAGTTTCCTCTACGCCCGCCCCTGGGGACGAGCAGGTTGGGCCGCGACCGGAGCTGGTAAGTATGAACATTCCCGCTCTCTGGTTGAGAGGTTTAACCGGTAAGGGTAGAATAGTAGCGAGTTTTGACACCGGAGTTGACGGACGCCACCCGGACCTTGTCAGCAGATTCAGGGGAGTCGAAGCGGGCTGGTCCGCTGGATTCTACGCTCCTAACTCAACCGACACTGTGCCATTCGACGCGGTTGGACATGGAACCCACACTATGGGATTGATGGTCGGCGCAAGTAGCGCTGATTCTTTCGGTGTGGCTCCTGGAGCCACTTGGATGACCGCCGCGGTAGTTGATCAAGGCAACAGCCTGAATGGCACAATAGCGGACTTGTTATCGTCCTTCCAGTGGGCGCTGAATCCTGATGGTGATCCGAATACAACCGATGACGTACCTGATGTAATACTTAACAGCTGGGGAATTCCGGCCGGATTACTTGCCGACTGCGACCAAACTTTCTGGGAAGCGATAGATAACACTGAAGCGGCCGGAATAGTTACGATTTTCGCGGCAGGAAACGAAGGCCCGGAGCCATCCTCGATGCGCAGTCCCGCAGATAGGATTACAAGCCCCCTCAACTCATTCTCGGTCGGTGCGATAAGCATAGCAGATAACCTGATAGCGAATTTCTCAAGCAGGGGGCCATCTCTATGCGACGGCGTGACAATTAAACCGGAGGTTGTAGCGCCGGGGGTAAACGTCTACTCAACCTCCAGAGGTGGAGGTTATGGATTCAAAAGCGGGTCGTCGATGGCCGCGCCATATATAGCCGGACTCGTGGCGCTTCTGAGGCAATACAATCCAAACATCACTGTCGAACAGATCAAGCAGGCTATACTCGGCAGCTGCACAGATTTGGGTCCATCCGGAGCGGATAATTCATACGGTCAGGGCTTGCCCGACGCTCTCTTGGCGCTAAAGCTGGCCCCACCGGGGGAAATGCCGGAGATCACATTCGTAAAGGTTACTCTCAACGGAGCCCGGCTGGTCTTGCCCGGCGCTGAAGCGGAGCTAATTACAACTGTTGCAAGTATTCCGGGGTCGTTCGATACGCTAAGCGCTACATTACGTTCGCTGGATCCGGCTCGGGCAGCTGTTCTGGGAAGTAATTCGACGCTTCTATTCTCTCCCGGAAATGGCGAAGGAATCAACTTAACTCCATTTCGTATAATTCTGGACACCTCACTGGTTCATGGTGATATAGCCACATTTTCTCTGAATATTTCCATTCCATTTGACACCGGCAAAATACGACTTGAATTCGAACTTGTAGTGGGCGCTCCTCCACCCGGAAATATTTACACCCACACTACAAGCGAATTCTCATTCACCGTTTCCGATTTCGGACAGTTCGGTTTGGCGAAGAATTCAGCCTATTCGTCAGGCGGCGAAGGTTTTCGTATTGGCGACGGTCCAAATCTTCTCTACGAAGCGGGCATAATCGTCGGACGAAATGAGCTACAACTTGTAGGCTCGATCAGGGACTCAAATGGAGTTTCTTTTTATTCTGACTTCGCTCCGCAAATTCAATTGGAGCTATCACAAAATGTTAATCCAAGCGATATTTCCAAAGCCACATACACTGACACACGTGCGAGTATTTCCGTGCCAATAACTATTGGACAAACCTGTAGAACATTCTCAGCCGTGGAAGACGCCGGATTTGCGATTCTGGAATTCACAATTCGAAATCACACTACTGCTCTTATGACGAATATGTATTTCGGGTATTTCTCCGATTTCGACATTAACCAGATATCATCCAAAGACAGTGTATCGATCGACTTATCAACCGGAACAGTATATCAGTACTCGGCCGAAGGGACTGTAGCTGTAAGCGCACTCACAGGGTATTCGGGAATAGTGGCGCTACCCAACGGTGTTTCAAAAAAAGGATTCACACGAGCCGAAAAATTATCTCAAATCCAGATCGACTCAGTGGTATTTCCAGCGGTCGATGAATCCGATTTCTATTTTCAGCTGAATTTCGGTCCATTTGATCTTGCGGCGGGGGATTCTTTCATTGTTCCGCTTGCTATTGCGGTTGGAGCGGATCCGAATGAAGCGTCAGAAAATATCAGACGGGCGCGAAATCGCTATTTAATTCCGACTGACGTCAACGACGGAGACGTTAATGCGACATTGCCCAATTCCTTTGAGTTAAGCCAGAATTATCCCAATCCCTTCAATCCCAGTACAACGATTTCTTATTCATTGCCTCGCGCAGGGAATGTCCGTCTTTCCGTTTTGAATATTTTGGGGCAGGAAGTAAGAGAATTAGTGGATAGCTATCACTCCGCGGGGAGCCAGTCGGTGATCTGGGACGGAAAAAATAGCGGCGGTCAAACGGTTGCCAGCGGAATCTATTTTTACAGACTTGAGTCCGAAAGCGAAACGCTTACCCGAAAAATGGCATTTCTTAAATAAGGCAGCAGACGCGCAACTGCTTGAAAATCAATGAGATACGACATGAAAAGAGCTGACATGGAAACAAGAATTGCACCACCGGCGAAGTTTCGAAGAACTTCAGCAACTCTCTTTACCCGGAGAGTATCGGAGTATATTTTCGGAGCTCATTCGTCGATTGGATTTTCCAGCCGGGTGGATGGAACCGCAGGAGGGTGTGATTGTGTTAATAATGGCGGCGCTAACGCTGGAAAAGAAAACTTGATGAAGAATAATATGAAGAATAACACGAACAAATTCCCCAATAGTCATCCCTTAATAAGTGGGCAGGTTCTTTTGAAGTTCTGCGTCGTTTTGGCGCTGGCGCTCATGTCTTCATCGGTTCAGGCGGTGACTCTTCATCCTGAAGCAAAAAAGCGTCTTGAGAAAGAAGGAAAGTTGTCTTCCTATTCGCAGAGTCAAATCGCCGCGAAATCTCGAGGGGTTTGTTCGCCAAGTGAACACCCGCTCAGAACGCCAGGCATGATAAAGACTCTCGCCAATTCGGGACGGCTCGATGAAATGTTCAAGCTCTCGTCGTCACTTACGCCTATCGACACTGTAAAAGTTTTGGTCATACTCGTGGATTTTAGCGACAATCCTTATAACGCAGCTGTCGCTCCATATGTCAGTAGAATATCCGCAACGCCTGAAATGTTCGATTCCGTATTGTTTAGCACAGGTCGCTTAAATCCTTCCGGCTCTATGACCGAATATTATCTGGAAAACTCATATGGCAAATTTCTTATTGAGGGAGTGATCGCCGGTTGGTATCGAATGCCTCTGACATACAAAGCCTATGTCGGCGAAGACCGTGGTCTTCAGTGGCCGACATCCCCGAACGCGCAGGACTTAGCCTGGGATGCGGTTAGCGCCGCTTCGGCTGACGTAGATTTTTCGCAGTTTGATAATTATGGCCCGAGTGGCGTACCCGATGGACTAATTGACGGTTTGTTTGTTATCCACGCCGGAACGGGGTATGAAGAGAGCCAATTACTGGATATTCATTCGCATAAGTGGAGCTTGCGAACGGTACGGAGCTTGAATGGAGTAAGCGTACGCGCATATACAATGGAGCCGGAGGAAAGCTATTTCAGCAATACTATTTCGCCCATTGGGGTATTCTGCCATGAGTTCGGTCACGTTCTTGGTTTACCCGATCTTTACGACACCGACTTGAGCTCCGAGGGTCTTGGCTCCTGGTCGATCATGGCTTCCGGAAACTATCTGGGAGCGTCGCGCTACCCGTCACATCTTGACGCCTGGAGCAAATCAAGAATTGGATTCACAATCCCTATGCGCCTGACCGAGAATCAAACTGATGTTAGCATCCCTATGGCCGAGTCCAGCGCCGTATGTTATCGTCTCTGGCTCAGCGGCTTTCAGACACAGGAATATTTCCTGGTCGAAAACAGACAAAAAGTTGGCTTTGATTCCGAGATACCGAATTCCGGTCTACTCATCTATCACATCGATGAATCATTTTCCAACAACGATCATGATACTCTTTCTTATCTGGTGGCTCTGGAACAAGCCGACGGGAATAACGATTTACAGCTGAATGTAAATAACGGCGACGCCGGAGATGTTTGGCCCGGATCTACCAATAACCCTGAATTTACCGATCTTAGCTCTCCTGATTCACGCACAAATGGCGACAATCCCGCCGTTACTCAGGTCAGTGTTTGGAATATTTCACCATCGGCGCATGTCATGACTGCGAATCTTGATGTCACCTATTCGCGCCCTTATCTGGAGCTTACAAGTCTTGATCTGCAAGACAGCGATGGCGACAGCGTTTACGAAGCTGGCGAGACGGTAGAGATATTCTTTGAAGCCATTAATCGCTGGGCGTCGGGATTTAACGCATACGTGAGGATGACGACAACAAATACAGAGATAACTTTGAAAACGGATTCTGTTTTCCTGGGCACGATTTCTGGATTGAATAAAATCACCGATAATTTCGGAGATCCGCTCGTATTTTCGATTCCAAACTCCGTAACCCCGCGAATTGATAGTATCTTTCTGGATTTCTATTCTAATTTTGGTGAGAGCAGAAACAGGGTGTCGTTCGAACTCGAAATCGGCGCGCCGGAAATCCTGCTGGTGAACTATGATCCTAATGGCGCTCATGAAGAGTTCTATTCGGGCGATCTGTACAATGCGCGAACTCCGCATCGCGTTCATACTTTCAATTCGCAGGGGCATGTAACCGGAGCTCAACTCAAAAACTTCAAGACCGTACTATGGTTTTACGGGGATCTTCAGTCGACCGCTCCAACTGCGACTGAGATTCAAGCGCTGAAGGAATATCTGGATTCAGGCGGGAAAAACCTCCTCATCAGCGGTCAACAGTTGGCCGCTTATTTGACAGAAATAGATTCAACATTTTTGCACTCTTATCTGCGCGTGAGAGACGGCGTTCGCGCGTTTGACAAATTGTTTGTCGGCGTTGATGGCTCGCCACTTGGTGATGGCGTGTTCAGACAAAACCCCCTGCAAGTCTTCGGAACTGGTAGCGCGAACAACTCCAGTGGGAATGATTTGCTGAGATCGGGGCGTTCGATTGTTCCAATCAATGGCTCCACTCCGGAATTTGTGAGAAGATCCGGTAGCGTCGATACCGTGTACGCCAGTACTTATCGTGGAAATTATAGGATCGCCTACTTCTCATTCCCCTTTGAAGCTATTCAGAATGATCCGGACATATCATTAATTACACGCGAAGAAATTCTCGAGAGAGTTCTTCAATTTTTTGAGAACCTTTCAACTGATGTATCCCCCGATCAAGACATCACAGTTCTCCCGCAGAGTTTTGAATTGGCCCAGAACTATCCAAACCCGTTTAATCCCACCACCACAATCAAGTATATCGTCCGGAAATCCGGTTCGAGAGGTATCCCTCTGATAGAGCTAATAGTCTATAATGTATTAGGTCAGGAAGTTCGAACACTGGTTTCAGAGCGCCAATCCACCGGTGAATACTCAGTGGCTTGGGATTCCCGCGATAACTCTGGCGCTCAGGTCGCCAGCGGAGTGTATTTCTATCGACTGAAACTGGGTCCTCAGGCTCAAACCAAGAAAATGATTCTCCTCAGATAGATTATCTCCACAGATAAACCAGGTAAATTCCGGCCCCACGCGGACATAGTTGAGTCATAGCCAATAATGACTCCGGGGGGACCCTTTCTTATGGAGACTGGTCTTTCTCTGATCATGTCCATATCTTAGGAACCTAAGAGACGATCCCCTGTTTAATGGGAAAGTTGTAGAGGAAAATTGAAACCAAAAATGCACCAGATAATTTCTTCAGAAAGAAAAGGAGCCTCAGGAATGAAAAGAATCTTAAGCTTAGCGATTATCATTGCGTTTACCGCGGTAGGTTCGGGTTTGGCTGACGAATGGAGAATCGACAAAACCCACTCGACTGTGAGATTCGGCGTCAGCCATATGGTCATAAGCACTGTGCATGGCATATTTAGCGATTTTGAAGGGACTATCAATTTCAATGGAGAGGATATCGCCCCCAGTTCAGTGGAATTTACCGTGCAAACTGCGTCGATAGACACCGACGATGAAAAGCGCGATAAACACATTAGAAGTGATGATTTCCTCAATGCTGAGAAATATCCAACTATGACCTTTAAATCCACCAGCATTGAGGCTGGAAAGGACGGCGCTTTCACACTCACCGGTGATCTGACAATCCGCGACGTAACCAAAAAAGTCAGCTTCGATTGCAAATTTCGTGGGGTAATAGATGACAACCGGGGTAACACCAGAGCTGGTTTCACGGCGGCGACGACTATCAAGCGCGACGAATACAATGTGTCCTTCAGTGGCTCTCTTGATGTCGGCGGTCTACTTGTCGGCAATGAGATGGAGCTTGAGTTAGCTCTGGAGGCTGTCAAGGTCAAGCCCAAAGACGCTTCAGACGAAGATAGCAAAGATAGCGATGGATAGAAGACCCATTGATTAAAGTCCAAATCTGAAGGTCGGCCCGCTTTTCCCAGAGCGAATACTTTGGGAAGAACTGGTCGGCCTTCATTTTTTGAATAATTTCGAACGTCACTATGAGCTATATGTCTCTCCTATTCTCTTCAGCGTCGATGCTTTGACTCTCAAAATCATTACAACTAAATATAGTTTTTTGCCCGGATACTATTGACATTCCGCCATTTTCCGACTACTTACTCGCCGGTATTGAAACCCGATTTCAACTAGAAATCGGGGGCCAGGCGGGTGTAATTCATGCCAGGATTCGAGCCACGCGCTGAAATACAAAGAGCGACATGCGAAATTTCTTAAGAACCAAAGGCCTGAAGATGACCCCCCAGCGGGAATGCATCTTCAAAGCGTTCTATGACAGGTCCAGCCCAGTTACAGTC
>JACZUZ010000438.1 GCA_022572905.1 Candidatus Zixiibacteriota bacterium
GCTTCCCGACTCGTCAAGATCACCACGAGCGCCAATTTTTAACTCCGCCCTACTTAGACGGGGCCGTAAGATAAGAAAAACAATGAAAACTACAACCATTACAGCCAACAACGCCCCAAGCGCTAAACGCCTGTCCCAAAAGAGCATAGCGATTGATGTTACTCCGCAGAGGACTCCTCCCAGCCAGAATATTCGAACTGTGGCCCGTGGCCCAAGACCCAAATATCCCAAATAATGGAACAAATGTCTCCGGTCAGCGGCAAAGACGCTTCGGCCCGCGAGAAATCTCCTTAGCGCTGAACTGGCCGTTTCGATTATTGGTATGCCCAAAGCGATCAACGGGGGAAGCAAGGCCGCCGTTGTGTATGATTTGATCGGCACCAGTAGAGACAGCGTGGCGAATATGAATCCGATCAAGAGTGAACCGCTATCTCCGAGAAAAATTCGAGCCGGATGAAGATTGAAATACAAAGAGCCCGCCAGGGCGCCGCTCAGAATTGCGCAGATGGCCAAAACGACTTCCAAATTCAAAGCCAGGGCGATCATCATCAGTGACACAGCTGCAATTAAGGAGACTCCCAGAGCGAGACCATCCAGGCCATCAATCAGATTGACTGCATTCGATAGCGCCACAACCCAAAAAACAGTTACCAGAGACGACCAGCCTCCGAGCGTAATTTCTCCCACGAACGGAAGATAAATTGGATCGACAGCCAATCCCCCAGAGTAGAGAATCAATCCGGCGATAGTTTGCGTAAATAGTTTTCCGAATGGAGGAACCGGGCGAAGATCATCCACAAGCCCCACCGCGAAAATCAAAAAACCCGCCAGGCCAATCGCAACCCAAGGGATGTCACTCTCAAGCAGTATTTCCGGATATAACCAGGCCCCAAACACGAGCGTAATGACAACGCTCAGCAGAATCGCGACACCTCCGATATTCGGTGTGGGGTTTTTGTGGCGTTTGTGCAGTCCGGGTTTATCGAGAATACCATATTTATGGCAGAATCGAATTACAGCAATATTTAAGACGCCGCTAAGCGCCGCGCACACACAAGCCAGAATTGCTATGGCAGTAAACTGTTCGCTCAATTTTCTTTCACCGTAGTAGTTCCGATAAAACCCCGCGCTCTTAATCGAAACGGCCAAGTAATTTCGGCA
The DNA here is from genome assembly GCA_022572905.1 of Candidatus Zixiibacteriota bacterium. Taxonomy (GTDB): domain Bacteria; phylum Zixibacteria; class MSB-5A5; order GN15; family JACZUZ01; genus JACZUZ01. The sequence goes on from JACZUZ010000438.1 coordinate 1,162, forward strand.
ATCCAAGCGCCGAACTAAGGCGCCTCTGAAAGAGCTCACATAGACTATCCATTGGGCCGCTCCAGTTCGCAACATAGACGACCGATAGCGAACGCGCAAACTTGCCTGGAATTAGTTTGGATTATCGAACGGAGCCGAGATTGATCGGAGCAGAAAATTCAGACACAGAGCAGGAGGCAGAACAACATATGTGAAGAAACCAGGGCGCCATTTTGCAAAATATTTCCAGACCGAAAGATGGTGCCAGAAAGCGCGCTTCAAGAAACCGACATCGGACCCCTGGCCCCATTTGTGAATTCCAACGGCTGTGGGGACGTAGTATATTTTTTGGCTTGCCAGTCCCAGCCGTCGGCAGAGGTCGGTGTCCTCCATGTACATAAAGAATCGCTCGTCAAATCCGGAATGACTGGCGAAGACATCTGATTTGATCATTAACATTGTCGCGGCCGTTGCGGGAACGGATATTACTTCTGAGCTGTCGTCCAATGTGTAGCGATTCCTCTTGCTAAAACGCAATAACCACGAACCTCGTGATCCCAAGATATTTCTTACATCCGGAAAGTTTCTGCATGTCGCTTGAAAACTCCCATCGGTGTTTGTAAGCCTGCCACAAACAGCGCCTGCGTCTGAACGGTTTTCGATTTCACGATGCAGCGCCCAGAGCGCTTCGGACTCTAAAACGACGTCGGGATTTAGAAGCAGAAGATATCGCCCTTTTGCTCTTTCGGCGCCAAGATTACATGCCGAGGCAAAGCCGGTGTTTAGGTCGAGCTTCAGCGCTTTTGCATCCGGAAAACTCCTGCGGACAATATCCGGGGAAGTATCGGAGCTATTGTTATCTATTACGACAACCTCGACACTTCCCTCGCGAGAAAAAAAGTGATTGAAGTCTTCAATAGAAAGCTTGAGGGCTGGCAATGACTCGGCCAGAACCGGGGCGCTATTGTTAGTCACTATGATAACTGAGATTTCAGGAGTCATACTATTCACAGTATCTCCTCACTGTCTCATCTTAACGCCCGGAATTTTCAAAAGCGCAATATGTTATTTTAGTTTGCCAAAAATGGAGAGAAGTCGCAGATACCAGACCATCCAGACAGCTTCGCGGACAATCTTTTTGGACATTTTGGAGGTCCCATGCATTCGCTCCACAAAAACGATTGGAATTTCTTTTATCCTAAATCCTTTCTTCCAAACGCGCATAGATAATTCTATTTGAAATGAATAGCC
>JACZUZ010000041.1 GCA_022572905.1 Candidatus Zixiibacteriota bacterium
CTCGAGGCGTGCTATCTCCCCTATTATCTCTTTATTCCGCTCTATAACATGACCGCTCATACCGCGGGGCGTTACAGCCAGAGGGATAGCTTTTTGGATCAGGCCATCAAAATATCTGAGCCAGAGCTTTTGGCATATGCGTTTGCGCATAACAGGTACAGCCCGGTGGATTACGTTTATCTTCCCTTAGATGACACGACCGGGAAATTTACTATGAACCTGACTCAGGCTTCGTTTAACAAGAAGGAGAGTATTAAGAAACTCCGTTTCAATGTCGCTCCAGATTCCGCTTCGGATGTTTTTGTGAGTCGTCATGAACGCGGTTTGTATGAACTCGTGGCGCCGCCGCGATCAGATTCAATTGATAGCAAACTGAGAGATCTGTACCCAGATATCTTCTGGCATCTGACACCTTATCTAAGCGGCACGTAATTCCGAAGGCAGGCTAAGAAACATGACATTAGCGTTGTCTGTGTTTGGGGTTCAACTTGCTCAATCCCTCCCAACTCCCTATTTTCCTGACCGGCCACGGGCTTTAGCTCGCCTGGCCGATATTATACCTATGCCGAAGTGGTGAAACTGGTAGACGCGCTACGTTCAGGGCGTAGTTCCCGCAAGGGAGTGGGGGTTCAACTCCCCCCTTCGGCAGATAACCTACTGTGATTCAATAGCGTACAAGAGCGCTACATTTAGATTCCCATCGATATCCTTAGCGCCTCGTTTTGACTTATATTCCTTAAGTCATGCTTGGTAAACAAATCCAACACTATAGTATACTCGAGAAACTCGGCGCTGGCGGGATGGGTGAGGTGTATCTGGCGGAGGATACAACACTCAAGCGGCGCGTTGCGCTTAAACTTTTGGCTCCCTCTTATTCGAACGACCCCGAATTTGTTGCGCGCTTTCGGCATGAGGCGCAGGCCGCCGCCGCGCTTGACCATCCGAATATTGTTACAGTTTACGAATTGGGTGAACATGAAAGCCAATTGTTTATCACTATGCAGTACGTGCGAGGTCAAACACTTCAGAATTTGATCGAGTCCGGTAAACTAACTCTCAAGCAATCTCTTAACATTGCGCAACAAATCTGTGAGGGTTTGTCGGAGGCGCATCAAGCTGGAATCGTCCATCGAGATATCAAACCCGCTAATATCCTATACACCAAAGACAGCGTAGCCAAGATACTTGATTTTGGATTGGCGAAGATCAGCGGCGCTACAAAATTGACCAAAGAAGGCTCGACACTGGGGACGGTACAATATCAATCTCCCGAGCAATGCAGAGGTGAAGAAGCCGATCAACGCTCCGATCTGTTCTCGCTCGGGGTTGTCCTGTATGAAATGATTACTGGCAAGCTTCCCTTCACAGGTGACTATGAAGTGTCCGTCCGTTACGCGATTTCACATGAAGAGGCCCATCCGCTCTCGCGCTTTACATCTAGAATTCCCGACGACCTGCAACGCATCGTTACCAAATTGCTTGAGAAGGACCCTGCTCTGCGTTATCAGAACGCTGAAAGTGTTTTAAGCGACTTTCGAAAGCTAGCAATTTCAGGAGTGAGAGGGCCGCTTGCCAGAGAATCAAAGAAGAGTCGTCTGCGGGCGCTGGTTGCCGGTCTTACTGTTATCACGGCGCTGGTCGCTACGAGTATCTGGTATTTCTCTGAAGATGACAATACCGAAACATCAATAGACAATCCCAAGAAATTAGTTGTGCTACCATTCAAAACTACGGGGGACGCTGAAAGAGAATACTTCGCCTCCAGTGTATCTGACGAAATCAGAACTCGTATCACAGAAGTACGTGGCCTAAGTGTAATTTCCAGACTGACATCCGAGAGTTACAAATTCAAAACCCGATCTGTCCGTAGTATTGCTAAAGAGCTAGCTGTAGATTTTGCAGTCGATGGTTCTGTCGTTCTAACGCGAGACTCCAATGGTGATTTTCGCGTAAGCATAATTGCTGAGTTGATAGATGTATCAGATGATAGAACAGTCTGGTCAGGTTCGTATGACACATCGCTCAGCGAAATATTCTATGTGGGATCGGATATAGCTGCTAAGGTAGTTCACCATGTGGTTACAGATTTTTCAGTAAATGCGGAACTCACAACTCGAACAAGTTGGACTGATAATACGGACGCATATGACTACTACCTGCGTGGCAATCAATATCTGGAGCGACAGGCGGGATATCCGGAAATTGAGGATTATATGGCGGCGCTGGAACTATATGAGAAAGCGATTCAATTGGACTCCAGTTTCGTTCCAGCGTTCGCACAGGTTGCAAAGACCTACGTCGGGCTGAGCCGGTTTATGTTTTCTCCAATTGATTCTCCCTGCGTAAACGCTGAAAGGTTCGCGACGCTGGCAATGTCTCTGGATTCGTCCGCTACTCCTACAAAAGAGGCTCTCGGCGAGTACTATGCCGCTTGCCTCGGAGACTGGGAGAAGGCCAGATTAGTCTGGGCGCAAGCCCATGATAATAATCTCAACACCAGCGAATATTTCAGCTTGCTCGCCAGATATCAGAGGCAGTTCGGACGACGTGAAGAAGCGTATGAATCTCAGTGGCGAGCTTGGGAAAAGGAGCCTACTTCACAAATCATGAGGTTGAGATTGGCGACGGATTGTTTGTGGCTACGAAAATATGATGAAGCCGAGGAACTCGCGAACGAGCTGCTCGATACAGAGCCAGACCTATTTTTTGGCCACTTGATGAAAGTCGAAATAGCCTTATTGCGTGATGGAGATGTTAGCGCGGCGAGACAAATCATGTTTGCCTCGTCAGGAACTGTGGGGGCTGATGACTGGATCTTCTTTGCTGTACCTATGCAGCTTGACATATTTGAGGGCAATTTTGAGCAAGCGCTCGACATGGCCGATCAATTGTCATTTACCAGTCGGAGCTGGTACAAGGGTCTTATTTACTACAGCATGGGCGAGATGAGTCAGATGCTAGATGCATTCGACTCTGCTATTGTAGAAATTGATTCAGGAGAGGCAGGGCCGCCTAGCGCGCTAACTTTGGCAATGAAGAGCGTCGCTTATGCCGCCCTAGGTCGACGAAATGAAGCGTTACGGTCCGGGGAATTGGCGGTAGCGAGGCAACCGTTCATGTCGGATAGGCTTGATCTGCGATGGCAACTTGCGATGACCTACAACTTTCTTGGGATGAGTGATCAAGCCGTTAGTACCCTAGACACGCTTCTTCAAATCCCAACTATATTTTCTAGACAGACACTGCGGCTTGATCCAGTATTTTCCACGCTGAGAAATCATCCCAGATTTCAGTCGTTAGTAGACAAATATTCTGAGAATGGCCCTGCTACTCACTAAAAGGCCGGGTAGTTCGACCCAACGAGATCTTCTTTGCAATGGAGGACGCACAATTGTTTATTCGTAAGTTGAGAAAATCGTTTCAAAAAGTTCGGATATTCAACTTTCCCCCCAAGAGCCCATTGTATGTCTGCTAGCTGGCGAGATTGAGATAAGTTCTCGATTCATAAACGAAAGGTCACTTTCCGTATCCGCAATTTATTCAATAGCTTACAGGTAGGGTTAAATATTCAGTGTCGAACTCAATTTCGCTCTTACCCCTGATTGAGTGGCCCAACATGAATTGCGTCTGCCCATAACAAGTGGGCAGAGTTATATTAATTGAGTTATGCTCGGCAAACAGATACATCACTACAAAATCATCGAGAAAATCGGCGCCGGGGGGGGTTATTGGCGCTATCTGCAGCTAAAATATGTGTGGAATTTTAGTCTAGCCGGTTCTTTCCTCAATCAATCTCCGTACGCGACCTTCCAACATTAGCGCCTGAGCTGGCTTAGTAGCTAGTTTGATCAAATCCAGCAAGAATTTTGCATTGGCCTCTTCTTCAACCTGCTCGTTTACAAACCAGAGCAGAAAACTGTAGGTTGTGTTATCTTTTTCTTTCGAGGCCAGATTTACGAGATCATCAATCTTTTCTGTAATCACTATTTCAGACCTTAGCGCCGCCTCACAAATCGCGAGGCATGACTTCCAGGTCCCCTTTGGCGCCGCTAGCGCCTTGAGAACTACCTCTTCCCCTCGATCCAACAAGTATTTTGAGAATCTCTCTGCGTGTTCACGCTCTTCGGCCGCTTGAATGCGGAACCATTTGGCGAATACCACAAGATTCATTGATTCAAGTTTGTAAGCCATAGATTCATATGTATAAGCAGACTGATATTCTTCTGTTATCTGTTCATTAATCGCCTTGGTTAACTTCGCTGAAATCCCCATTTTTACCTCCTAATTATTCGTATTTTGCCTGGAATCGAAACTGAGCCTGATACCCGTTGCGCTCAATCCGATTCATTACATTCTTTAAGTTAGCTACCTCCAACGCCACAATCAAGACACAAATCTGATTAAGGGTTATGGCGTTAGGCGTAGCTATTGATTTTAAGAAAGATTCTTAAACGCAATTCGATAGCCCCAGGTTATTTAGAGCCTGCTTTTTATCCGTCACGAGCGGCAGATCACGCGTTAAGAGCAAGGATTAGCATTATTGTTCCCCATATAATCATGCCTACCCCCGCAAACATGCCCCCCGCCTTTCCAAGCGGAACAACTTTTTCAAGCAGGACGAACAGGGTAATACCCGCGATCCAGAGCAAACTCATGACCCCGCCCAGAAACAATAACCCCATTAGTATCCAGCAGCAGCCTATGCAGTAAATTCCGTGCTCAACTCCCATTCGGAAAGCGCCCCATGACCCCGGTCTCCAACTTTGCGAAATAAAATGCGCTGGCGCTCGGCAGTGACGCAGGCAAGCGTCTTTCATAGGCGTGAGTTGATAAAGACCGGCTCCTATCAGTAGCGCTGAGCCAAAAATGGGACTGTTTGAAATCATCATAGGAGACAACAGGGCCGCTTCATCCAAGCCCCATTGCGCCAGCGTCGCCGCCAGGCTGAAGAATCCCCAGGCGACGATGTAGCCCGTTACAAATGTAGAAGTCGGAGCGAGGATCGACCCCTGTGTTTCCGCTTTGCGTACAACAGCGGCGTATACAAGAGCCATCGGTATGGCAGTCGGGGCCATCATACCAGTCATCATAATGACCCACATGAGGAGCATCGCGGAAAAGTATGCGATGGTCCATTCCTGCAGCGTCATCATATTACCGGCGGCCATCATTTTGTCCATATCAATAGCCATGTCGATCAAATACACCCAACAAAGCAGGGTGATCGTCGCCAGAGCGGAAAGGATTATAAATCTATCACGGAGCGGAAGAGTACGAACCAGAGCGGCGCTTTCAGAATCGGTCATTGTAGTATCCGCATTTTCTTAGCGTATTACTCCGTCTTGATTCATGTGAAGAATATTGAATTGCCCGTGGCTGGCGTCTAGATCAAGCTCCAACCCTTCTGCAGTCGATTTGGTTTTCCCCGACCCTATTTCAGCGACAGTGTATTCGAACCCATTAGGCAGGTTTATTCGGGCGCTTGATGGCTCACCTGAGAAGGGGTTAATCATTGGTTCGCCGGTCGATTCCACGATTCCGGGAATGTTTAGCTTTGCTTTGCGAGCGTCTACTTCTATGCTCAGTTCAATGCGAGCGAATAGAGGATCCTTAACCTCGGACATTGTACTGTTAAAGACAAAAAAATGCGTGGAACCTGGCGCAGTCGATTCGCCGTACAGAATTTTGGTTAGCGCCCCGCGCTGAGCATGATCAGCCTTCTCATCTATGATGGCTTGCTCTTTTCCGTTGCCTGCTGCAATCTCCCCGGGCCACTTAAGCAACAAGGCCCAGTTCAAACCGTCCAGGCGGATGTCATTGAAGAAACCCTCTTCAATTATCCCGCAGGTAACCGCCTCACAACAACCATGAGTGGAGGGAGAATTGAACTGGCAGGGGCAACCATAGGCACAGTTACAGTTCGTGTACTCAACTCCTCTTATCATCCATTTGTCTGCCATTTCCTAATCCTTTTCTGTTAATGTTTTTGAATCTCTTGTTTAAATGAACTTCTAGATATCAATATCGAATTCTATAATTAGTATCTCGGATATGGCTTAATTATCTGTTGGTCGCACTTAGTCGCGGCCACTCAGTTCGCAATCCTATAGTACCTGCTACAGCTCAACTTGACAAGCTACAAGAAGCTCACCCAAAGGTTGGGCCGCCTGTCCCAAAGGTTGGGCCACCTGTCCCAAGGGTTGGGGTCCCCAAACGCCGATGAGAAAGAGCCGTAAGATCTAGCGCCAAAGATTCTCCAAGGTCATTCTTTCTCGAACTCCACGTCACTATCCCAATCCGCAGTTTTCAGCTCAAGTAAATGCTCATCTGGGTCCCTAAAGTAAATACTTCGACCCCCTTCAGGCCATTCGAGCGAACTTTCAATCGAGATATTCATCTTTCTTAGAAGGCTATCCCAATCGATAAACTCGCTCTTGTAAACCGCGAACGTGAGGTGGAGATTGCCTTCTCCATCTGTGGGAGGAATAGTTCCGAATGAGGTATTCGTTGGCTTTACAGAACCTCCTCGCTTAAACAACAAGAGAACCTGGTTTTCGCAGATTCGCAGCGCCGCCATCCGTTTTCCCGATCCTAAATTTTTGAATCCAAACAATTGTTGATAGAATTCTACCGATTTCTTTAGATCGTTTACATACAGAGAAGTCTCAAGAACACCTAATATTCTGGGCATATGCGACAATCCTTACTGACCGGCATGCGCTAGCTGTACCACTTCCTTAGTTAATCCAGCTACTAATCCAGATAGAATACTAACTATCATACTGGATCAGAATTTGGAGTAGATCACATTTTGGTAATTGATCCATAACTTCTTCAATTCCCAACTCCAAGCGTCGTCGCCATTTGGGCGCAGGCAGAGTCGAATGGGTGAAGCTATCTCTTACGCCCTTTGAAACGGATGACTTAATCATGCCAGAGCCAGCCACGCAATTCATAGTATTTCCTGCGTGGTGTGGCCCGAAAGGGATGTATGTTCCATTTGCGACACCATATAAAATGAAAGACCACACCAGCAAGCGCGGCTACCACCGGCACAAGAATCGCCCAGTGACCTGCGAAAAAGTAAACGCCCACGGTGAGGGCGGTGATGATTAGCCACTTGAGAATCAGCCGCCAGGCGGGAGTTTCGATCTCAAAGACAGCAAACACCGAGTTACCGACGACGATCAGCGCCAATAGGATTGATAGCTCGAGTTCTATTCCCATGCGACGGTCCGGTGTAAGTGACGCTCGTTTTCCTGCGGCGATTTTCTAAACCGAGATTTTTCATGTAAGGGTTGCAAGAACACGGTTTATCCCTTTCGATTTCTTGAATATGCAAAAATTTTATCGAACGGTCAAGAATTAAGTCGTTTTCCTGCACTGTGAGGCAGGAGCAGATTCGTAAATGTCTGTATGAGACTTTGATTACTAAATCCAATACAGAACGGATTCTTTGAGAGTGTCGCTTGTCATGAGTCAGGAGTTTCATAATCGTTTCGTTTGGCTGGGTCGCTGGAAAAATATTGAATGAACTCCCAGTCATTACCCTCCGGGTCGTTGAAATACACTCGCTTTCTGTATTGATGCGAGTTCGGAACTGTTGTCTCTTTGAATCCGTTCGCTAATAATCGATCACGTACAGAGTCAACGTCATCCACTTCGTACGCAAGGTGATTCACACCTGGTCTGCCAGAGTATGGAGTCCAATCCGAGACCGCATCTTTATTGGCTTGTTGCAATGCAATATAAGTGTCATCTGTACCTATATGGAGCCACTTTACGCCCTTTTGACTGCCCCCTTCTCCCCTAACTCTGAATTCAGGAAACGCTGTCTGCAAGAACTTGATCATGACACTCATATCCGTGACACAAATGTTTGCGTGTTCAAGACGTACTTTCATTCAAAACCTCCTCAACTTACAACTTGTAGTATTCGTCAAATTTCTAAATTTGATTTCACATAATCATAATCATAAGTTGTCACTTCCAATTCGTTGCCGCAAGGATCGTGAAAATAAACTGAGAACGCTTTCTCATGGTCAACCACTCTCAATGAATCGAGCGGTTTCCCATCAATCCCGTAATAGACCGTATCTGGCTTCCGTTTCGCAAAGTTAATGAAGTTTTCTCCGCTGACTCTGAAAGCTACGGTTTTAAATCCACGTACAACGTTTGTTCCTTGAGGTTGTCCAACGAAAAGAGCGATCATGGTATTCCCGTTGTCACTGGATATCATCAGTGGACCACGATCATCGTCTGCCCAATGCTTATGATCCGGAAGAATGGAAAGTCCTAGCGCTTTGTCGTACCATTCTGCGGCTTTGTATCTGTCAGGAACATTTACTTCTACGTGATCGATTTGATCAACTTTGAATTGTTTAGACATTTTCTTGATCTCGGGAAAGTATTCACCCTAGATACTTTTGTAGTTCTGCTCCCAAGCAGGCCGAACAAAATAAGCTAATGATTTACGGGGCGCCGTCAATGAGTCGGCGGACTATTTTTCAGGAGGCTTTTTCGAAAAATGCTATTAAATAGGCGGAATCAGCAAACGGCGTCGCGCCCATACCATGGGCCAAGCGGCCGATTCTGTCGATAAAACAAAGGCTTGCTGCGCTTCACCATTCTGAGAATATATAAGATAGTCCGCTGAGAAGAAACCAATCGGGCGATGAGCTGGAAATTCCAAATCCGCCAGCGAGATCAATTTGGATATTATCTCTTAGCAGGAACGTCAATCCACCACAAGCGGAATGTTGCGGCAAATCAGACGCGGATTGTACGTCTTCAGACGAATTGGATAGAGTGTATTGAAATTGAAGACGTAGTTTGTCTGATGGCAGTGGTTATTCTGCAATCTTGTTCTCTAAGTTTAATCGTTCATTCTTTGATTCGGTTTCTTTCATCGATTATCCGTGCCGCCACACCATCACGCCAAGCATCAAAACACCAGACTCAATTCACTAACTGTCACATTATTGTCAGACCTCACCCTGTGTTCCACCACCAGACGCAAAGTCCATGAAGTAAGCGGCCACTGAATATTCACGTTTGGCACAAACGATGTGCCGTTGTCCACCTCAGTCTGATGATCCAGACGAACACCACCGGAGAGAAAGTCATACGGAACAAACTCGCTCGCGAGAGTGAACCTGGCATTCGTTTCACCGGCGACTCGTCCGTAACCCAAACCCAGCTTCGAAAACCAGCGGCCTCGATTGTACACGCCAATCAGACTCCCCATACTTCTGCCATCATCCACAAACAAATGCGCCCCGACAGAACTCAGTCCCCTTCTGTAAAACGACTCCAGAAACACACCCTTGGGATCTGATTCAAATTCAAAGCTGGCCTCAACCCGCGCTTCATCTGTAATCGGAATAGAAAACTCACCGGGAAAGACAAGACTCACAATGTTATACCACCCGTCAGCTGCATGAGCGCCCGGCATCGAACGATGCTCGATACTGAAAGACGGAGAACGACCGTTCGGAGCAAACGCCCGTAGCGATCGCTCCCTGTCGCTGCCTGCGCCACTGCCGGAAATCTTCGCCCCAATTATCAACGGAGACGAAAGCCCCAGCTTTCGAGAATCATCTATCTGATTCACGAGCCG
>JACZUZ010000042.1 GCA_022572905.1 Candidatus Zixiibacteriota bacterium
GGTCAACGTGGCCTCAACACTGAACGTAGAATGAGTGTGAAAGAATCTACATTGGCGATCCGGGCCCAGGCCGGCGATCTGGAGGCCTTTGGAGAGCTGATCGAGCTGTTTTCAGGCCAGGCGCGTCGGGTGGCCCGAGCGGTTCTGGGAGATCCAGACGACGGAGACGATGCGGCGCAGGACGCGTTCCTGTCGGCGCTCCGGCACCTGAAGCGGTACGATCCGAGCCGGCCGTTCGGGCCGTGGCTGATGCGGATCGTGGCCAATGCCGCGGCTGACCGGCGCCGGAGACGGAAAGTCCGGGCTGCCGAGGAGCTGTCGGAGTCCACGGCTGGTGGCGGTGTGGGCCCGGACGTCGAGACCGACCGCCGGGCGTTCCTGGAGGCGTTCCGCAACGCCCTTGCCCGGCTTCCGGAGCGGCAACGGATGGCTGTGACGCTCTTCGACGTGGAGGGTTACTCCCACGCCGAGATAGCCGACATACTCAGCATCCCCCAGGGGACGGTGCGTTCGGACGTGTTTCACGCACGCCGGCGACTGCGCTTGGCACTGACGTGCTGGCAGCACCACTGGAAGGAGGAGGTCGTATGAGACATTCACCATTTGATCACAGGCCTTGGCAGGACCTCGGTAGGGTGTTGCGTGAGGTTCTCGATGCGGGTGACAACCGGGTGTTTGTGGCGCGGGTGATGGCAGAAATCCGTGCGCTGGATGTCCGACCGTTTCGCAGTGATTGGTTGGAGGTACTGGGTGCGTGGGCGCGGCCCGGGTTGGCGGCGGCGGCGGCCCTAGTCGCACTCACCATAGGGTTGACGATCTCGAGCCGCACGACGGTGGCTGTCGCGGAGACGACGGCCGACGACGCACTCCAGGCATCGACGGAGGCATCCGTATTGACCGTGGCAGCCAACCCGCCGGATGTGGGGTTCCTGTTGGCGATATTTCCCGAGCGCTAACGGAAAGCCACCGGTAGATGTCTTCTAGTCAGTGGGAAGTGCTCCATGAATAGATCGAAGGTGGCAGCCGGCGGCCTGTTCGTGGCGGGTTATTATCAGTTTTATTGACGAGTCTTTGAGAGAATTGAGCATGTCGAGATTCTCTTCTCCGGGGATCCCAAAAATATACTCAACACCCTCCGCCTCAAGCGCTTTTACAAACAGATCAGAAGATTTCATAGACAGATTTCTCCAGTTGTGATTTTGAAATAGAAATGGTCGCCCACAATCCGCTTGCCAGAGCTGACCGGCCTCGGATGTTGGTGTGCAAGGTAGTTAATGCTGCCAAACTTGTCACTTTCCAGTTGATGAACTCTTCTTGCAAATCCCCATCATTTTGTTCGACCATTCAACCCCAGAAAGAGATTGGGGTAAACGCCATACACTCCGAACTTCTTTATTCCTACAATCGTATCTTACCTCTTCTAGCATACAGTTCACGAACGACCATAACTGACGATCTGAATCATCATTTCACCACAAACTTAAGTCATTGCTATTCCTTGTATTAGGCTGTTAACAGTAAGTTTCGCTCGAAATAGGTGAGCCCAAAATGACCGCCTTAAAGACATTGCTCTTCACCATAATCGTTCCTGGAACGGTGACAATCCTGCTCCCTTACCAGATCCTCTCCTCAGTCGGCGAGGGACACTCTCTGTCGATCGGTCTTATCCGTTACTTCGGAGCGCTCCCAATAACCCTCGGTATCTTGATGTATCTCCGTTGCGCCTGGGATTTCACATTTATCGGGAGGGGCACGCCGCTCGCTGTCGATCCGCCGCGAACGCTGGTCATACGCGGACATTATCAAAATGTGAGAAATCCCATGTACGTCGGAATTGTTCTGCTGCTATTGGGTGAGGCGTTATTGTTTGAATCCCCCAGTCTACTTGGATATGCGTCGCTTATGTTTCTGATGTTTCATTTGTTTATCGTTCTCTATGAGGAACCTGCGCTGAAGCGGAAGTTTGGAGAATCGTATGAGCTGTATCGAGGCGCAACGCCACGGTGGATTCTGAAAACCAACAAACAGACCTTTGCGAACACGTTTTCCAGAGTAGCGGCGCTGACCTATTTTGCCGGAACCATCGCTCACACCCTGCGCGTAGTTTTTGAGTACCCCATTGAACAGGTAATTACTGTGATTCATGGACCGCTTGTCCTGGCGTCCGGCTACGCCGGCGCTGGTTTCCTATATCACGCGCGAAAAGCGCTGCTGAATAGTGGCCTTAAAAAGGCGCTCTACGGCCTTATTGCGTTCCATTTGATCACTACCGCAATAATGCACGCATATTCAATGATAACTGGTAACGAAGAATGGATCGGCTTCTTTCCAATCTGGTACAGTTACTTCGCCATAGCGTATTTCGTAATATTCGGGTATTTCTGTTTGAAGTTGCGGATAAAGCAACTGAATTAAACACTTATGGGCTTGTGCCGAGAGTCCGAATAAAAATGGAAGAGATAGTTGCGTCCAGGCGTCCGAATTAAGCCTCTCTGGAAAATCGATCCGGAGCACCGATCAGACGCTCCAATAAAGTTCGGAGCCTAAAGAGTGAATTCCCTAATTGTCAGGCCAAAGGATTCGATATCCGAGTTTTGGTTCATCTTTTCATTTTGATCGGTTTTCCGCTATCTTTATCTTGTTATGAGTCCCAATAGGCGCACTACGTATTTTAGAATTCTCTTCTTCGCAGTTGTTGTATTTGGCCTGTTTAACTGGGCCATTATCAAAAGAGACGACAATAGGCTAGAAGAAAAACTGGAAAGATTCGCTCTCGTATACGCGCAGGCGGGCGTAGCCCGCGCCATAAATCGCGCCGACACGACCGGTTTCTTAAAAGCGAGAGACTCTATAGCCTCCGAGCTGGGAATATCTGCTCAGATGGCGCTGGATTTCTCAGCGACATTTCAGGGCTCGGAGTATGAACTGGCCACTTTTTGGAAGAAAGTCAGCAGGATCACCGATTCGCTAGTGGCGTTTCACCAGATATCCCCCGCAGATTCACTCCAACAATCTTCAGGACAGACGATCGTCGCCGACTCCTCAAATTCGGTCAAGTCGAAAACAAATCCAATTGATATTCTGATAAAGTCCTCGGGAAACTAAATAGAGAAACTTATTTGAGAAACTTACCGGCGAGAAATGGAGCTTTTCTGTGTAGATTCAGTTTTGCCGGGCTAATCGACCTGAAATCAGAACGCGCAATTAGGGTTTTTCAAAAGCGTTTTCGAATCTTTCGATTTCTTGTCCGCTGGACGTATCCGAAACAGTGAGAACATCGAAGCGTACATCTTTCCTGCCACAGGGCGTGACACTGAGATAAGTTTCGGCGGCTTGAAGCAAACGTTCTTGTTTACGCTTGTCAACTCTGTGTACGGGATGTCCCATATAGTCAGGCCTGCCGCCTTTGACCTCTACAAAAATTATTTCTGTTTGATTCTCGACAATTAAATCGATTTCAAATCTTTTCGCACGCCAGTTTCGTTCGAGGACGTCGTAACCCAGCCCCTGGTAATACAGAGTAGCCATATCCTCATAATGTTTGCCAAGGCTGTGAGAGCTGGGTTTGCCGGTACGATCGGTATTCATATTATATGTCCTCTAACGCCTTGTAGCGTAGCAGAGATGAGACTATAAGACGCCTGCAAGCGCGCATATTAAAGAATAACGCTTTTCTGAAGCAATCGCTAATGGCGCTGGCTAAACCGGTATGGGCAGGGGTCTTGATTTTTCCAGAGCCTCAGCAACAGGTCTGAAAGAGCGGCGATGAATCTGGGTTGGGCCGTATTTCTTCAATTCGGCCAAATGTTTGGGTGTGGGATATCCGAAGTGCTGGTCGAAAGCAAAATGTTTGTACGTTTCGGCGTAGCGCTCCATTATTCTGTCTCTGGTCACTTTAGCGACTATTGACGCGGCGCCAATTGATTTAATTTTTGCGTCGCCATGCACAATTGTCATCTGAGGGGTGGTGATTTTGGGAATAGTAACGGTCCCATCAACCAAAGCGCAATCTGCCTTCGGGTCGAGTCCCGAAAGAGCTCTGCGCATGGCCATCAAGGAGGCCCGGAGAATATTGATACAATCGATCGTTTCGTTGTCTATGATTCCGATCGCAACCGGCAATTCGAGCGAAGCTATTTCTTCAAAGACTTCCTCGCGCTCTTCGGGAGTAAGTTTTTTTGAATCATTGACACCATCAATTTCAAGACCGCGCGGGATAATCACCGCCGCGGCCACGACAGGACCGGCCAAAGGGCCGCGACCGGCTTCATCAACTCCGGCAACATGAACAAATCCCTTTTCACGAAGAATTCTATCTAGTGACGCTTGATCCATTTTGTTTCGTTAACCTGTTGTCAATTCGTTTCCGCTGAACCCGTGGTCAACCCCGGTCGGCGCCTGCCTCGTGGAACAATCACATGCGCGGCGCTGAACTGTGACACTCATCTCAAGCGCACCCTGTCTCCCAGGACCCAGTGTTTCTAATAGAGAAGTGTAGGCGCTGGCGCATGATCCGTCAACAGTAAAATCACAGAGTCGGCTTAAATAATCGCCCTCGAAAGTCACAACATCACCGATTATCTCTGACTGTTTACATTATCGACAGTCACATAGAAGATCATTAGAGTCCGGCCAGCCCGATAAGTCTAACGTACTATAAGGTTAGGGGGGTTAGTGATGGTATAGAGTGTCCAACTCTACCGAAATCAGCTTCACCTGAGAGTTCCACTTACTCTCGGGGGCCAGCCTCCGCCAAGTAATTTCAAGAGCCGGTTCGGACTTGCGCGCCTCAGATTCGGTATTCGGGTCTCCGACAGCATGGCGGCTGACCAGGATTCTCTCAACGCTTTGACCATTCTCGCTCGTAGTCAGAAATCCGTAAAATCCCGGTTTCTCGCCCCAGCCCGACAAGTAATACATTATCGAATCTCGCTTCGAAACTGCGCTGTCGAGCGAAATGGTTTCAGTGTCAGTCAATCTCAGATCGTTCAACAATGCTTTGCTTCGACTCAAACATTCAATTTTTGCGGAGTTCGATTTGAAGTTGCTGTACATCTGGATGAACATAATAATCGTCACCAGGAATATTAGTCCAAAAAAAAATTTCTGGAAGGTGTTCTTAGCTATCATCAGAAATTGGCGCCGGTAGGCTCAAATTGTTCAAATAAGATTTCAGACGGAATTCACCGCCGCCGGTAGTATTGTCCATTTTCGCCGTATATGTCAATCACTCTTGAAATAAACTCTCAAAAAGGGACTGATTTTTGTGGAGCGAGATGACAGATAATGTTATATGTGCATTCAAGAGCCATGAAAGCCCCGATCATAGAATATCCGGTCGTCGATGACGGCTATCGCAAGCGCACAGCAACGCTCTTTAACTCAATGCCGTTTGTCAAATTTCTCGGGATTGAGCTTATAGACTTCGGGCCGGGTTGGTTGGATTGCGGCGTTGAGATTCGCCCTGAACTTACCCAACAACATGGTTATGGCCACGCCGGTCTGGTGGCTACTCTGGCGGATATGTCGGCTGGAATAGCCGCCTGTACGCTCTTGCCCGATGGTAGTGACACGCTTTCGCTTGAGTTCAAAATATCGCTCATGCGCCCGTCGGTGGGAGAGAGGCTAATAGCCAAAGGCCGTGTTATCAAACCCGGTCAGCGGATTAGCTTTGCCGAGAGTTGGATTTATAGCGTCAAAGGCGCTAAAGAAACTCTTTGCGCGCGCGGGTATATTTCGCTCGCTATTAGGAGATAGATAAAACTATTCTAGCAATTCCGCCAGGTTCTTTCGAGCAGGTCCATAATCCGGGTTCAATTCAAGCGCTCGCAGATACTCGACACGCGCCAGATCATATTTACCTTGAGTGTGATAAACTAATCCAAGCCGGTAATGAACACCGAAATCTAGTCCGTCAATCGAACGCGCTTTCTCCAATAGCTCGCGCGCGTCATTGAGATTATCGGTCTGCAACATGACCATTCCCAGATTCGATAACGCGATTATGTCATCAGGATCGATTCTTAGCGCCTCACGAAAATATCTGGCCGCGCGTCCGAAATCATTTTTCGTCGCCGACATTTGTCCGAGATTGTTGTACGCCTCTGCGAATTCCGGCGCTATCTCTATGGCGCGTTCAAATTCCGCTTGCGCTTCGGGCAGTTTACCTGCGGCTTGATAGGCATTTCCCAAGAGCAACGAATCGCGCGCGGATTGGGCTTCCCGATCAATACCTACGCTGGCATAGCTAGAAAAGGCTCCCAAAATACCAAGCGCTGCGAGAGTGTAGATCAGGCGCTTGCGGCGAGTGTCGTTCAGAGTTTCAATCAGGCTATAGAAACCATACGAGCCAAATATCAATAATATTGGCAGTACCGGCTGACGAAAACGCGCGCACACGAAAAACATCATCACGCTGGCCATGTAACTAAAGGTCAACAAATAAAGCGGAAGCGCCACTCGCCATTTTCGTCGCGCCGAAAATATTCCCATCAAAGCCAGAGGCATCAGTAGTCCAGCGGGAAAATAAAGCGGCGCTTGCCAGAATAGCGCGCTGGCTACAATACTAAAACGCTCGACGATATAGATATTTTGGTTGTTGGGGATTTCATAACCACCCCAGAAATAGGCGAATTTTTTGAACTGCAACCCAAGAGCATTCAGAGGATAATTTGCGACCTCTTTCCAGCCCAAATCCCACCAGAAATCATCGATTTCTTTTTCAGAGAGCTTCCGGCCGAGCTCGTTTTGGGCCAGGTTGATGGCATCCAGATATCCGCCCATCCAGGTTGCGTTAATCCCCGGCGCTGTGGCCGACCATCCCGTTGCGTCGCGATTGTTGCCCAAAAAAAAGTTATATCCCCCCTGCCAGGCGATAGGGATGAAATCTCCGCCGGTGACGATCCAGTTGCGGGCTGTCACTGGCATAATCACAACTCCGGCGCAAAGTATAACCAACGCATAGCGCTTGACCGCGGCGCTGCGCGATCTTCTCAATTTTGGCAGAATCACCAGCCAGACCCAGATCGCCAGCGCTGGCAGGAAAAACAAAATATTCGGACGCGCCAGAGCGGTCAGCCCAATCAAAGCGCCCAGCGCGGCGAAATTGCCGCTCGTAGGATTATCCTGCGCACGAAGTGTTTGCAAAATTACACCTGCGCAGAGGAGTGTCATCAAACTGGTGATAAGCAAACTCGCGTCGTAGTAAATCAGCGTGGGATAAACCGCACCCGCGATTGCCGCTGTCAGCGCCACCCGCCGATCAAATAGCCGCAATGCGATCAGAAATATCAGAAGTGGCAAAAGCGCTCCCAATGCACATTGAATTACCCGCACTGTCCCCGGATTTCCGCCGGTCAGCGCCAGCATTCCCGCCAGGAAATATGGATAGAGCGGGGCGCGGTAGAATGGCTCCGAGCCGATTATGTCCCCGTCCAGAATTTCGCCAGCCAGCTCAATATGATAACCCTCGTCCATGACTGGACTCGAGAATGTGGGCATGGCGGAGATTTCCCAGACGAATATCATTCGAATAGCAAGGGCGCCCAAATAGAGGCCGATAAGGGTCCGTTTATTGGCTCGCAGGTCGAATGATTTTGGCTCGGCGGGAGTATTTGGAGTCATACATTCCAAGATAGCGCCCGGTAGCTCTTCGGCCGACTCAATTTTGCGCCATATCTATCTCATCCGTGACCCGGACATTCGCTCGGGTTTCTTTCCGACCTCCAGTCTTGTAGGTCAAGAGTCCTGTGCTCTTGACTATTTTCTTTGAGCTACAAAGACTGGAGGTTTAACGCTCGATCCAGCCCGATCTGTGCGTGGCAGATGTCCACATCTGCCCGTCTTGATCCCTCGCTTGGAGTGGCCCGGACATTTGTCCGGGTTTCACGGACCAGTCTTCACCTCCCCGGCGGAACATTTTCCGAATTCGACCGTTCGTATCGATAGACTTCTGTTGTATATTAGATATGGGCAATGTTATGGGGAGGCGCAGGGGTCTATCTATATGTGTAATCGTGCGACCCACCCTCAGGGCGCCGATAAGAAATTATTACGAAGAAGGCATGTCCCGCTTTTGGCCTCCCGCATATTGCCGACGGAAGAAATGTCGTAGTGGCCCACCTCTCAGGTGGGTTTCGCGAACCAAAAACGGACGGGGGTGAACTGGATTCGACGGGACAGGTGAGGGATTGTTTGCGCGTCGAGGTATGTCGGTATTTCTCGTTAAACATCCGGCGAACAACCTACATGGCGAATCTAATTACGCCATGGCCGCCTAGAAATAGCGCGGCCCGTTCCCTGGAGCGCTCGCCTCAATCGCTCCAGTGCGAACGCCGATAGTTGAGGCTTAGTCCGCAGCTCTGATTACGGTGGCGGATGAAACATTTGCGATCTGGCCGAAAGAATAGCCCGCGCTTCGGCGGTTTTTCCGGCGAGATAAAAGAAGCGCTACACGCGTAGAAAACGGTCTTGCGTCTGTCTCGGACGGGGGTTCGATTCCCCCCACCTCCAATAAATTTGTGGTTTCAAGACAAAAATTCATAAATCAGAGGTTGTAAATCACATAGTTTCGATTTGACCTTGCAAACATTATATATTGGTTACGACTTTAGGTATGGGCGAAAGAGTTCGAATAAATCCAAAGCTCCTAGATTGGGCAATTCAAAGATCCGGAATCTCCTATCAGGTGTTAAAGGCAAAATTCCCTCTATTAGATGAATGGAAAACGTCCGACGGGCGGGACCCAACATTCAAGCAAATTGAAGAATTCGCAAGAAAAACAATGACTCCATTTGGATATTTTTTCCTTTCGGAGCCACCTATTGATAGAATCTCTATCCCCGATTTTAGAACAGTTGGTGACATAGCAATAGAGAGTCCTAGCCCGAATTTGATTGAAACTTTGCAAGATACTGAACGCCGGCAAAAGTGGATGAGTGACTATCGACGCGATCAAGGATTTGACCGTCTCAAGTTTGGTAAATCTACACAGCCGAATGAAAAAATCAAAGTGACTGCAAATCGAATTCGTGAACGGCTCAGATTAAAGATTGAATGGGCGCGTGAGTGCAAGAAATGGGAAGATGCTCTCGGAAAACTACGAGAGTCGATTGAGGATATAGGTGTATTAGTATCTATTACAGGGATAGTTGGGCTAAACACTCACCGTAAGCTGGACACGGAAGAGTTTCGAGGATTCGCCATTTGTGATGATTATGCCCCGTTGATTTTTGTAAATGGCGCAGATGCCAAATCTGCTCAAGTATTTACGATCGCACATGAACTGGCCCACATTTGGCTGGGGGAGGAGGGTATCTCCAACCTAATAAGGATGATGCCTTCAAAGAACGAAATAGAAGTTAAGTGTAATAAAATCGCGGCAGAGTTCTTATTACCAGAAGAACAGTTTAAGAAGGCTTGGGCTAGTTCTGAACACACTAAGCATCCGTTCATAAATATTAGTCGACATTTCAAAGTGAGTCCCCTCGTAGTTGCGCGAAGAGCGCACGATTTGAAGAAGATCAAGATGGAAACTTTTATCAAATGAATAACGTGAACAAAAAAAATATTTATTCCTTGAGAGATGATAAATTCTTGGCTGAGCAAGAGGTAGATTT
>JACZUZ010000439.1 GCA_022572905.1 Candidatus Zixiibacteriota bacterium
CGTCTCCTGATCATAGATGGAAAACATAAAGTCGCGGTTTCCATTAACCGGGTTGTTTCCGGTACCAGTTAAGAAGCCCTGATAGTTGATACGTGGCGGCACGTCGGCTGTGGCCACTATTGCCGCACCGCCGACCAAAACACACACGCTCAGGTAAAATAGAATACGTTTGCTCATGGCAAACCTCCTTGTGAGTAGGTTGTGAGTAATTGAACAACTTCTTCTGTCAAATTTCAAAGCATTCAAATTATGTAATTTACAGTATCAATATTTCAAAGCGAATCACGCAGTAAATAAGTAAGCGCTTCCTGTTAAAGAGAAACTTGACGAGCCAATGTATAATATCGGGACAGGCCCGGAGTTAGACTTCGAGTAAAAAGCTAGCGGATGACTCGCTGGCTGTCAAGAGAGCATTTGAGGGTAAAAAGAGGCAGGAATAGACAAATTGAAGCGAGAATTATGCTGGACTTTCCGGTGGGAAGTGTAAGTACGGTCAAAACGGCCAATGCCGCCTGAGAGTAGACTGTCAGATAGAATATAACCAAAATCCTCGATAAAGCAGTCGGGAATGGAAGGTAAGAGTGGGTTACGGTTTAGCATTCGGTTGTTGTACGAATAAAGCATGCTTTTCACAGCAGGGGGTACACGCCCGAATTGGAGGCGGGGGTGATCTGATATAATGAGACTCAGGGTCTTGTATGCGAGACGAGTTCATTAACTGGTTTGTGCTGAAACACAGCAGAAGCTTAGAAAACAAAATCGAAGAAAACCATTACTATCAGACAAATTACGTCTTTAGGTTCAATATGCTCTGTCCGATTTGTCTGAACACCTACACATAAATGCCTCAGACTAGTTCGCCAGGCGATAATCTATAAGCGTCCGTGTTCTGTTCATCCAAGGTATAAATCCGAATTGCCGACGTCTGCTTTTGACGATTCCCACCCCGGCCACAAGCAAGTCTTCCTGAGTCGAATAATTGTTAAGTCCGGCCCATTGCATACGGGTGTGAAAGACGGACGCGAAATGTTGGACGGGAGTAAGCACAGATTCTTTATCAAGTACTTCCGGGACGACCGATGCAATAAACTCGAGTCCCCAGTTTCGTCCTACCGCCAGCGGGAACTCATAACGAATATCCAAAGATGGGTAGAAAAAGGCTGTATCGAGCAGAAAACTCAAGCGCTCTATACCTGTCACAACGAATTGGGTATCTATTCTGTTTCTGCTCACAAACTCCCATATAGCGTATGAATCGCCGGATTCGAACTTACCGGAGTCGACAATCGTGACTGTCACCGTATCAAATTCTACCGTGAACGAGTCTCGTCCGGCTATGTTGGAATCAATCTGCTCGTAAACCCATTCGGCGCCAACATGGTTGGGAAACTGGTGAAGCCCGAAAGTTGTGAGGTCGTACTCAATCAACTCCCAGACTTCGTTTGTGGTAACGGTGGATCCCCCCCCTCCATCGAAGAATTGGCTGCGACGGTACCGGTAGACCACTCCTACGTCTGGCACCACCCAGGTCTGGCTCCAATTGCCGCCACCTTCAAAATCGATGTTCCACGATCGGTCGATCCGGGCCGCGTTGCTAAACTTTGCCGCGGGGACGTCAATCTGGCCCACCAGGGTCACCGTACTTGTATCGCCCACAGTCACCGGTCCTGTCCAACTACTACCCAACTCAAGTGGGAAAACGATCCTTTCGTTGGCCGACGCTCCAATTGTGTCGTCGAAGATTTCCAGCGTGTCCCCTCTGATTTGAAAATACTGCCAGCCGAAAGAATTGTCCGCAAAGTGTTTTTCGCTACGCTCGCTGAAGGACTCCTTCGAACTGTTCGTTATTGTGTCGGTGATTGAGAACCAGACTGTATCAGTGGTTTGGGACAGGCTGTCGTAAACCTGGTATTTCCAGAGCATGCCAATGGCGTTCGGGAAATTAACATCGATCTTTCCGACTCCCGGACCAGTTGGTGAGTCATCACCACATGAACTGATAAAAATGAGCAATGTGAGAAGTATCGTTATTCTTGGTCGGGCCACTGCCATGTTATACCTCTATGAAGGAAGTCGGAAACGCCTAAAAAAGTGTGACGCGAAGAACAGGTTATGAGCCCGTCGTTCCGCATACCGGAGAGAGGCCGTTTTGGAAGATGAATTTAACGACGTATGTCGCATCACCAATGTTCACATCATTACTACCGTCCGCATCCATTTGACCAGCCCCCATTAGTTGTACCACTTGTTAAGTTAGTGTTGCCATCGATATAGTCAAATGAAAAGCATCCATTCCCCAGCAGGGGGTACACACCCGAAAAGATGGCGGGGTGGTATCGATTAGAGGAGGAAGACCGTTCTGATCTTGAGCTTAAT
>JACZUZ010000440.1:0-1708 GCA_022572905.1 Candidatus Zixiibacteriota bacterium
TTATGACACACTAAAAGGAGCTATCACTGGCCAGGATGAAATCGACAACCGCCCCCACTCTACCCTTAACATTCGCGTAGTTGAGCGCTCGCTGCAATGGAGCTATGACTACGCATCCGACTTTGTGCTATTTGATTACGAAATCACCAACGTCGGCTTCAAAACACTCGATAATGTGTATATGGGGATTTATGTCGACGGCGACGTGCATCATTTATCGAAAACCGGACTGGCAGCATACGGCGACGACATCTGCGGCTTCAAACAGACATTTGAAGCGGAGTGTGGGTTTCAAGACACAGTGAATGTCGCCTACATTTTCGACAATGACGGCGATCCCGAGGGAGGACTCTGGTCGCCTTCAACTTCAGTTCGAAGTCTGGCTGGCGTTCGGTTGATTCGCACACCATCGGACACTCTGGAGTATGCGTTTAACTGGTGGAGCGCGCTACCGGGGCCGGACTTCGGACCACGCAAGAGAGGAACTCTCAAGAATCCATTCAGAGACATGAACGGAATTTTCGGAGCTCCGGTGGGAGATAAGAATAAATACTACATAATGAGCAACGGTGAGTTCGACTACGATCAACTCTTCACGGCTGTTGACCATAGCGCTGAAGGCTGGCTTCCCCCGCCGCCTGAAGCGCTGACATTTGTTCAGGGCGGCGACCCGCGCTATTTACTTTCATTCGGTCCATTCAAAATTTTTCCCGGTGAAACTCTCCCAATTACTTTCGCTTACCTGGGTGGCGAATTCTTTCACGGCGAACCAGACGACTTTAATACGCTCCTCGTCAATAATCCGTTTACACCAGAGGATTACTACAACTCGCTCGACTTCTCTGACCTGTCAAGGAACTCCCGCTGGGCGTCCTGGATATACGACAATCCGGGTGTTGACACCGACGGCGACAAGGACTTCGGTAAATTTCGTATCTGCATTCTCGAAGAAGCTACTGTAATCGAAACCACGCTTGTAATTGACACGATTGTCATTCCACCCGACACTGTTTTCGACACCGTTTTAATTATTGATACTATCATCGTTCCTACCTTGGCGGACACCAACTTCTATGAAGGTGATGGTGTTCCCGATTTCCGCGGCGCCGCTCCCCCACCCGCGCCGAAAGTACGCTTGATTCCCGACCAGGGCATGCTCACAGTTCGGTGGAATGGGTTTATATCCGAAACTACGAAGGACCCCTTCAGCGACACGGCGGATTTTGAGGGATTCCGCGTTTGGACATCTCCCACACTCCAGGAAGAGGACTTCGTATTGAAGAGCTCATTCGACCATGAGAATTACAATCGATATGTCTTCAATAGAACTGAAAACTTTTTTGAGCTATTGGACCCGCCTTTCACTCTTGAACAAATCCACAACATGTATGGAGCGGCGCTTGATCCGCTCAACTTCGGAATCGACAATCCTTTTATCTTTTATCACCAACCCAGCGGAACGGACACCACGTATTATTTTACGGCGCAGGATTGGAACGCGGATGATCTATCCGACACTACTGCGATTCACAAGCGCTTTCCGAATGCGCTGGAACCCAGCGCTATTCCGTCAGAATGGACCGCTGAGGACACGACCGACGAAGGATATCTTAAATACTATGAGTATCAGTTTTATCTGGAGGACTTACTGCCGTCGATTCCGCTTTATGTTTCAGTGACCGCATTTGATTTCGGCTCACCGTCTACT
>JACZUZ010000440.1:1733-2369 GCA_022572905.1 Candidatus Zixiibacteriota bacterium
GCTGGAATTTCCTCAAATAAGTTCGGCGGAAGCGCAAGCGCGCGGTCTTGATGTCATCGTCTATCCCAATCCGTACCGCATTGACGGCGATTACCGCTCGCATGGATTCGAAGGCCGCGAACGTGAAGATTTGCCCGATCAAAGAGTGCGGGCGCTGAATTTCACCAACCTGCCCCATCAATGTGTGATTTCGATATTTTCAATCGATGGTGATCTCATTCACCAGTTTCAGCATGACTTCCCGCTCGACGCTCCCGGTTCGATGCACGACGCCTGGAATTTGATAACTCGCAACTCACAGCTAGCGAGTTCGGGAATCTATTACTTTACCATCGAAACTCCCGCTGGCGCCACGCAGATCGGAAAATTCGCGCTAATAATGTAGGGGCTTGGCGCAAACAACTACGACACGACTTGCCTCCGTTGATGAAGTCAGGAACTATCTGGGCCGCGTCTAATAGAGATTCTTTGGAATATCAGGAATAAAAAGGAACTTACAGATATTCGGGAGCGCCATGGCCGAAACCTAATGAGCTCAGGATAAACTTTTTGACTCTTCCTCTGAATCGGCCGTTACGTTTGTTATCAACCGTGCGCCACGTTTTCGGGTAATATAATTCCAGGCCCATTGGAAAA
>JACZUZ010000441.1 GCA_022572905.1 Candidatus Zixiibacteriota bacterium
CAGGAAATACCCACCGCAAGCTGTGGGGCCTGGATTTATCAAAACATGCCAGCCCCGCAGGGGCCTTTACATACCCCACGTCCGCGCGTATATTAGTCAACTTGCGTGGGGAATGGTTTCTCGCGCATGTCGTAAGCTCCTGCCAGGCAGGCCGTTACATAACCCAACGACAATCACTTTAGGACAATCCCCCAAAAATTTCGCTATGGCAAAGCTTGAACCCGATCAGATCAAAATAATCCTGGCCACAGACTGTGGTTCGACCACCACCAAGGCCATTCTAATCGAATACAAAAACGGCGAATACCGTCTGACCACGCGCGGTGAGGCGCCGACCACGGTCGAAGCTCCAATCGAAGATGTGACCTACGGCGCTATCAACGCAATCACCGAAGTGCAGGAGCTTTCCGGTCGCAAACTGGTTGACGAGAACGGCAATATTATTTCCCCCGCGGTCGATGGACAGGGCACGGATATATATATCTCGACCTCTTCGGCCGGCGGCGGTTTGCAGATGATGGTGGCCGGTGTGGTGCGCTCAATGACAGCCGAATCGGCGGAGCGCGCGGCGCTTGGAGCAGGCGCTATTGTGATGGATGTAATCGCCTCCAATGACAAGCGCCTGCCACATGAACAGATCGAACGTATTCGGCATTTGCGACCCGATATGATTCTTCTGGCCGGGGGAATCGACGGCGGCTCAATTACCCATGTGGCCGAGCTGGCCGAGTTGTTGGCCGCAGCCGATCCCAAACCGCGCCTGGGCACAGGCTATCATCTGCCGGTTATTTATGCAGGCAACAATGCTGCGTGCGACGCCATTCGGAATTCGCTTGAGAAAAAAGTTGATCTGAAAATTGTCCCGAATTTGCGTCCGGTATTGGAGCGCGAGAATCTTCTCCCCGCGCGCGAAGAGATTCACAATTTGTTCCTGGAGCATGTGATGGCCCAGGCGCCCGGTTATAAGAAACTTATGAGCTGGGTGGACGCGCCGATTATGCCAACTCCCGGCGCCGTGGGCAGTATTATCAAAACTATTGCGGATATTCATAACATTGAAGCGGTGGGTGTGGATATTGGCGGCGCCACGACGGATATATTCTCGGTGTTCCGTCCTGAAGGCGGTGAGGGCGTTTTTAACCGCACAGTTTCCGCGAATCTGGGTATGAGCTATTCGATTTCAAATGTTTTCGCCGAGGCGACAGTGCCGAAGGTTATGCGTTGGGTGCCGTTTGATATGGACGAACGCGACTTGCGTAACCGTGTCAAAAACAAAATGGTGCGCCCGACCACAATCCCGCAGTCGATGGAGGAATTGATTTTTGAACAGGCCATCGCGCGCGAAGCGCTCAGGCTGGCTTTTATTCAACACAAGGAATTCGCCACAGAGTTGAAGGGCGTGCAACAACAGCGCACGATCGCCGACGCATTCGAGCAGGAATCATCGGGAAAGACATTGGTCAATATGATGTCACTCGATATGCTGATCGGTTCGGGCGGTGTTCTCTCGCACGCGCCGCGCAGGAATCAGGCGGCGGCGATGATGATTGACTCATTCCAGCCCGAGGGAGTGACGCGATTGGCGGTGGATTCAATTTTCATGATGCCGCAACTGGGAGTTCTGGCGGAAGTGCACGAAAAAGCCGCGACGGAAGTTTTTGAAAAAGACTGTTTGATTCATCTGGGTTGTTGTGTCGCAGTCGCCGGTGAAGTGAAGAAACGCGGAATGGACGCATTCGAATATTCAATCGCGATGCCGGATGGCTCAATCGTAGCGGGAACGATCAAAGCGGGCGAAATGAAACTTATTCCGCTTGGTGTAAGCGAGGACGGTTTACCGATTCAGGTTAAGGCCAAGCTCAACCCATCCAAAGGACTCGACTTTGGCGCAGGCAAGGGCGCAAAACTTGAGACAACGCTTTACGGCGGTGTTGTCGGAATTATTATGGATGGCCGCGGACGGCCGCTTGAGATAAGCGAAGACCGCGACACGCGCATCGCCGATTTGAAAAGCTGGATTGACGCGTTGGAGATTTATCCCGAAGGCGCAACAGTACGCGATCACTCAAAGAAAGAAACCGCAGCATTGGTCGGCTAGCGCAATGCTTATCAAAACGAAATATCTTGCCAAGGCGGCGCTGACTATAAGCGCCGCGTATCTTTTTAGCGATAGCTTACACGCGGAAAATTATGTCAACTGGTCTAAGGAGTATTACGTATCTATCCCGGATGATTGGAGAATCATTGATCGGGGAAACTCGTCTCAGTTTCTGCGGAGCTTTGGCGACGGCAGGAAATTTCCTGAATATGATGTAATGATTACTCCACTCAAAGTTTTACCATTCTACGCGCA
>JACZUZ010000442.1 GCA_022572905.1 Candidatus Zixiibacteriota bacterium
ATTTCGGAGAACAAGGGAATGTTTCTACCAACAATATCAAATATTGTTACAACCCCACCAACACACTTATACAGTACCAGTACATCTAATTCAGAAATGTAATAGATATTTTCTCTTAGAAAACTCAAACACCAAAACATAAACAACTTCTCGTTCGACACTCCCAGGACATCAGATACCGGCGCTCTTGCGGAGGCGATACGGTAGATTAGAGCAAGGTCGTCTTTGTTTTGAATATCCAACTTGACCGCCCCAGGTTTCGCCCTCGTTCCATCCACCGATATACGCGGCTTATATTGATCTACCGCGCGGAAGCCGCACTTTTCATATAACTTGACCGCTTCTTCATCGGCGAACAGATAGAAAAAGTCATGATTCTCTCTGGCCCAGGCAATCGCTTTTTGATTCAGTTCGTAACTCAACCCCTTGCGGCGGTAATCGGGGATAGTTCCCACCGCTGAGATTTGAGCGACCTGACAGCGCTTTCCCTGCACTGTCATATCCATTGAATAGACACATGCATGTGAGACCAGTTTATCACCGTTGAAATAGGAAAACGGCCTGTATTTCTGATCCCAGAATCCCATCTGGTTCCACAGAGACAAGTCTATTCCATGAATCTGTTTCATAAAACGCATGAACTCGGCTTTCAATTCGGGCGAGTCCCAATAATTTTCTCTATAAGATAGGCTCATTACTTGATAGCGCTGTAAATGAGTTGGAATTGGAGTTGTAGGGCGCTTAAGTAGAATCTCAAATTCACTAGCCTCGCTCACACGACTTCAAAGCTCGTCCGAACGCAAGACCATCATCTTTTCAATCTGCATGTCGTGAATTGTATACGGGATCCCGCCGATCCCGAGTCCGGATTGTTTTAGGCCGGCGAATGGCATCCAGTCGACTCTAAAGGCCGTGTGTTCGTTGACCATCACAGCCGATGCGTTCAAGCGCGCATAGGCTCGCATGGCGGTGTTTATGTCTTTTGTAAAAACGGCCGCCTGGAATGCAAAGGGAACATTGTTGGCGCGTGTGATAGCTTCATCAAGATCATCGAAGGAATAAACACAAATCACCGGTCCAAAAATCTCAAGCTTGCTCACTTTGACATCATCGGGTGGATCAAGCAGAACTGTACACTCGTAACATGAGTCAGAGATTTTCTTGCCGCCGCAAATTAATTTCGCGCCTTTATCAAGCGCTTCTTTAACCCATTCGTCAATGCGGTCGGTTTCGCGAGGTCTGATTAGGGGACCAACATCGGTCTTCGGTGAGGTCGGATCACCGACTTTTTGTTTCCTGGCGATTGCCGCCAGCCTGTTGGCTAAGTCTATTGCGACTGATTTATGTGCGAATATCCGTTGCACCGAAACACAAACCTGTCCGGCGTGATAGAATCCGCCCTTTGCCAATAACGGGACGGCTTTATCCAGGTCAGCGTCCGCTGTAACAATAACCGGAGCGGCTCCGCCGTGCTCCAATGCGCAACGGGCGCCGGGAGCGAGTTTGGAGCGCAACATCCATCCGACTTTGGCGCTGCCAATGAAACTAAAGAAACTCACACGAGGATCTGTCACCAGCTCGGTGGCCACGCTTAAATCCTTGATCACCATAGCCTGACACCATTCTTTCGGAAGCCCGGCTTCGTAGAGAATTTCTACAAAATTAAAACACGAAATAGGCGTATTCTCCGCGGGTTTGACGATAACCGGACAACCAACGGCTATCGCCGGAGCCACCTGATGAACAATCAAATTGAAGGGATGATTAAACGCGCTGACAGCAACCACAACTCCAATCGGTTCGCGGCGAGTGAAAGCGAAACGATTTGAAGAGGCCGGGTTTAGATTCATGGGAATTGTTCTCCCCGAATCGGTGCGAATAGTCTCAATGCAACTCCTAATTCCGTCGATCGCGCGAATCACTTCGACTTTTGAATCGACGTAGGGCTTGCCGCCCTCGCGGGCCGCGTCGAGAGTAAGCTCTTCGACGCGCTCTGAAATAATATGGGCCGCTTTGCTCAGAATTTCCAGGCGCTTCGATGTCGGCAACCAGGAGTCGCGATTCTCATAGAGCGCATGCGCAGTTGCGAGAGCGCTCTTAACCGCAGGCAAATCAGCCGAGACCGCTGTGGCTATTTCTGATCCGTCGAACGGAGCGGTGATCGTGATATCGCCGTCGCTCGATTGCTCTCCGCTGATATAGAGCGGAAATTTCTTCATATCTTGCGGCTTCTTTCTTTTATATCTCGATTGAGAATTCGGTCGTTATCAGAATAGTCAACGGGGACATCCACAACATGAATTCCTTTCTGGTTGTGGCAGTCTTCAAGAATGGAGATAAGTCCGTCGGCGCTT
>JACZUZ010000043.1 GCA_022572905.1 Candidatus Zixiibacteriota bacterium
CGCCGCGTCAATGTCTCTCAGGATTCTTCTGGGAATCGAGCGAACGTATATGGGCAAGAGCTAATTCGGCCCCGTGACTATTAGTGATTGAAGCGAATAATGAAATGAAAACAATTAATTGGAACAAACTGGCCTCGCTTGATCGCCGCTGGATATATCTCTCCGTGGCGATTACGGTAACGATTCCAATTATTGTTCCTGTGCATACTCCCATTGGCATCACACCTGAAGCGCAACAACTATATGACACCGTTGAGGCTATACCTGATGGCTCAACCGTAATGCTGACTTTCGATTACTACGCTTCCGCGCTTCCGGAAACCGAACCAGCGAGTCGCGCGGCGCTACATCACCTGTTTCGCAAGAATTGCAAAGTGCTGACAATGACTACGATTCCGCTGGGAGGACCATCAATATCGGAGCGAGTGACACGTGATGTTGCCAAAGATTACAATAAAGTATACGGAGTTGATTTTGTGAATCTGGGTTTCAAGCCGAATTATGTGGCGGTTCTATCGGGGATGGGTTCGTCAATAAAGGCAATCTACCCCGCCGACAATAGTGGAACCCCGCTCGAACAGCTACCGATGATGGACGGTATAAACAACTACGATGAGATCGATTTTATATTCGTAGTCTCGGATAACGCGATTGTCGACTACTGGATCTCAATCGTAAATGCCCAATTTCATACTCCCGTCGGAGCGGCTGTTACCGCGGTCAGCGCGCCCAAGTATTTTCCGTTTGTGGCGTCAAAACAGCTTCAAGGACTTCTTGGAGGCATGAAGGGCGCGGCGGAGTATGAAATCCTCGTTGGCAAATCGGCATCGGCTGTGAAGGGTATGGACGCGCAATCGCTGGTTCATTTCCTGATAATCGCCATGGTAATCATGGGTAATGTCGGGTATTTCATGAGTCGGAAAAAATCCGGAGTGGGAAGGTAAGATGACAGCGCCGATTACATTCGCCGACCATTTGGTTATCTGGATAATTGCGTTCTTCACGCTTTCCTTGTTTTCGTTTCTGTACAAGGACAATCCATTCTATAAATTAGCGGAGCATATTTTTGCAGGACTATCAGCCGGATATTTTGTGGGCCAATATGGACCGGCGGTTATCTACACAATGATATTGGATCCGCTCTTAAAGGATTTCTGGGGGAATTTAGATCGGCTCATTCCGTTGGCGCTGGGTTTCCTGATGTTTTCCCGCCTGACGCCAATCGGGCCAATTCCGGATATATCATGGTTGAGCCGCTGGGGACTGGCTATTGTAGTGGGAACAACCGCCGGAATTTTCATCGTATCTCAGTTGCATGGCCTGGTGATGCCGCAGGTTAAGAGTACATTTCTCTCTCTTGACCCTTCACTGGGTACGGTGGATTTCCTCGCCGCGCTGTTAATGTTCCTGGGGGTCGTCTCAACTCTCATCTATTTCTACTTTTCCAAAGAGCATCGCGGCTTCCTCGGAGCGACCGCTCGATTGGGAATCTGGTTTATAATGATCGCTTTCGGCGCTCAATTTGGATACACGGTCATGGCCCGCATATCCCTTCTGATAGGCCGCATGACATTCCTCATTGATGACTGGATTGGCGGTTCTATCGGGGCGCTTTTCAGTTAGCCTGGCGTACGATCCAATCACTGCATGATTCAGACGCTGG
Source organism: Candidatus Zixiibacteriota bacterium (assembly GCA_022572905.1). Lineage (GTDB taxonomy): Bacteria > Zixibacteria > MSB-5A5 > GN15 > JACZUZ01 > JACZUZ01. The sequence goes on from JACZUZ010000043.1 coordinate 1,664, forward strand.
CGCCGTACAGTTTGCCAGAGTTCCAAGCCGTCCATATATTACTGCCTTGGGGAAGGGCGCTTCCGGATGATAATAACTGCCCGGCGATTCCTTTCTAATAACCGCTAAATCGCGACACCCGAGAGCCCCAATCACGGCGCTTAAGAGCATAGAAGAGAGACGGCGATTTTGAAAATAATCATTCCAGCGGCGGGTGAAGGCACTCGCCTACGGCCCCACACGCTGACCAAATCCAAGCCTCTTCTACGTCTTGCGGGTAAGCGAGTAATAGACTTTGTCCTCCAACCGCTCCTCAGTTTGAATCCCAGCGAGGTTATTATGGTTTTGGGATATCGCGGCGAAGAGCTGGAAAAATATGTGCGCGAGAACTACGATTTTGAACTGACCACCGCAGTACAGCATCGTCTGCTCGGTCTTGGCTACGCGGTTCATCTCGCTTTAGAGAAAGTGAGTTCGGATGAGGAGATCATAATTCTTCTGGCCGATACAATAGCGCTGGCGGATTACGACAAATTTGTATCTCTGGGAGATAACGCTTTGGGGTTGATGAGCGCCGATGATCCCAAGCGCTTCGGGATCGCAACTATTAAGGATGGATTAGTGACTGAATTGGAGGAAAAACCGTCACAGCCAAAATCGAATCTGGCGGTGATTGGTTTGTATTATTTTTCCAGTCCAACGAAACTAAAGCAAGCTCTCTCCCAACTGGTTTCCTCGGAAACTATGACCGCCGGTGAGATTCAATTGACCGACGCTCTCGCGAAATTGATTTCTGACGGTGAAAAGTTTTACTCGTTTGAGGTGGACAACTGGTTAGATAGTGGTAAGAAAGAGACAATGTTGTCAACCAATGGAAAATTACTCACCATCGCGGGCGCTTCGGTAACATCCGAAAACGGTAACACGTATGACGGGCATGTTTGGTTATCTCCCAGGGCTAGAGTTTTCGACTCGAAGATAGGCCCAAACGTGTCGATATACGAGGAAAGCGAAATTCGCAATTCGAGTTTGACAAATTGTATTGTCGGAGCGGGAGTCAGGATAAATAATTCCAAATTGCATGACTCAATAGTTGGCGATAATTCTGTGGTTAACAATATGAGCGGTTCTGTTGATCTGGGAGATTATTCGGCCATTTCCGTCCCCTCGCGCAGCTAGGCATCTTCTTGGATTCACGCTCTTTTAGAATTGAATTTTTTTAGAATTGCAGTTTTATAGAATAATATTTCAGAAGCGCAGAATGAAAGGACAGGAGTAAAATGCAAGGCGTCTGCCTTTTTACATCGGAATCGGTGACAGAAGGTCATCCGGATAAGATGTGCGATCAGATTTCTGACGCTATTCTTGATGACGCCCTGCGTCAGGACCCGGACTCACGTGTGGCCTGCGAAACATTTATAACCACCGGTCTGGTTGTTATTGGCGGAGAAATTACTACCAGGGGACATGTTGATCTGCAAAAGGTAGTGCGCGCAACGATTCGCGATATCGGGTATGCCGATCCAAGATTCGGTTTTTCTTTTTTGAGTTGCGCTACGATTAATGTAATTGATGAGCAATCTCCTGATATAGCGCAGGGTGTTGATACCGGTGGCGCGGGTGATCAGGGTATGATGTTTGGATATGCCTGCGACGAAACCGAGGAGTTGATGCCCCTTCCGATTATGCTGGCGCACAAGCTTGCCATGCGACTTGCGCAGGTTCGCAAGAATGGTGAGCTAAGGTATCTCGGGCCGGATGGCAAAACCCAGGTCACAGTCGAATACGAAAACGGCGCTCCCCGCCGCGTGGATACGGTCGTTATTTCCACCCAGCATACCGAAGATATTCTCGACAAAACAGGGAAGACGATCACAGATGACGCAAAACGTGAACTGATCGCTAAGATTATCAGCCCTATTATCCCTCCGGACATGATGGATGCGAACACCAAATTGCATATAAACCCGACGGGTAAATTTGTTATAGGAGGGCCTGCCGCAGACACAGGTTTGACCGGACGGAAAATTATTGTCGATACTTACGGAGGCTACGCTCCCCATGGCGGCGGCGCATTTTCGGGAAAAGATCCCACGAAGGTGGATCGAAGCGCAAACTATATGGCGCGCTATATTGCCAAGAATATTGTAGCCGCGGGTCTGGCCAGACGCTGTGTTGTTCAACTGGCATACGCTATTGGTGTGGCCGAGCCGGTGTCAGTCATGATCGACACTCTGGGATCGGGATCGGTGGATGACTTAAAGATTTCAAAACTAGTTGCCGAGCATTTCGATCTGACTCCGTCAGGTATAATTGAAACGCTAAAGCTTAAAAGGCCCATTTATACCAAGACTGCGGCCTATGGGCATTTCGGGCGCACTGATCCTGATTTTACCTGGGAAAATACTGATAAAGCGGATGTCCTGCGCGAAGACGCAAAATCCGCTCTTGCGGCGTCATAGATTTAGAAATTAGCGGTGACAATGAATTTGTATTAGATATTATTCAATGCTATTAAACTTAACTAATTGTACATGAAGGTGAAAGAATGACACAAACTTCGCAAAAGAGAGCGACAGGACTCTCGACAGGAGAAAGATTTACTCGTTCAAATGTGGTATCAGGATATGAGGGCGACATCGCCGATATTGATCTGGCCCCCCAGGGGAAGACAAGAATCGAATGGGCCGACAGGAGTATGCCGGCTCTTCAACTCATTCGCGAGCGCTTCAGAAAAATAAAACCGTTCAAGGGCGTGAGAATGGCGGCATGCTTGCATGTCACAAGCGAAACCGCGAATCTAATGCGCACTTTGAAAGATGGCGGCGCCAAGGTTGCTCTTTGCGCCTCCAATCCGCTTTCAACGCAGGATGATGTCGCCGCTTCGCTGGTTAAGGATTATGGAATCGCCGTTTACGCTATAAACGGTGAGAACAATAAGGTCTATTATCAGCATATCAATCAGGCTCTGGATTTTAAGCCGCAGGTTACCATGGACGACGGAGCGGATCTTGTTTCCACCATACATTCAGAGAGAGCCGAACTTATTGACACGATCTGGGCCGGAACTGAAGAAACCACGACCGGTGTTATTCGCCTCAAGGCGATGGAAAAAGACAACGCTCTCAAGTTCGCGATTATTGCCGTTAATGATTCGAAGACGAAACATTTCTTCGACAATCGCTACGGAACAGGTCAGTCCACAATCGACGGTATCGTGCGCGCCACGAATCATCTGTTGGCGGGATCAACGGTTGTTGTTGCCGGTTATGGATGGTGCGGACGTGGTTTCGCGACGCGCGTGGCCGGAATGGGATCGCATGTAATTGTCACCGAGGTTGATCCGGTTAAGGGTATTGAGGCCGTTATGGACGGGTATAGGGTTATGCCTATGGCGCAGGCGGCTAAAGTCGGCGATCTGTTTGTCACTCTAACCGGTGACATTCATGTGATCCGTCCCGAACATTTCAATGCTATGAAGGACGGCGCGATTGTTTGCAATTCCGGCCACTTTAATGTGGAGCTTGATCTGGACGGTCTGGCGAAGATATCGTCGAGGAAGCGCAAGGTGCGGCCATTCGTGGAAGAGTATACTCTCAAGAATGGTAGAAAAATCCATATTTTGGGAGAGGGCCGTCTGATCAATTTGGCGTCGGCCGAAGGACATCCCGCAATGGTAATGGATATGTCGTTTGCCAACCAGGCTTTGGCGGCGGAGTACGTTGTCAATAATCACAAGAAGCTAAAAAATAAGGTCTATATGATTCCGGAAAAGATCGACAATGAAATCGCCCGGATAAAGCTGAAATCTATGGGCGTGAAACTTGACAAACTCACCGCCGAGCAGGTCAAGTATCTGGCGTCGTGGGAAATCGGGACATGATTGAAAGATTATCTTAGAGAACTCTGTCTAAGAGTTATTTGTATAAAAAAAGACGCGCAAACCAGCGCGTCTCTTTTTATTCATTCTTGCTTGTCTATCAGGTCTGACTCGGCCAGCCGTATGTGGCTCTCTTGTTCAATTCGGTTTGAACAATGAACCACACGGCAGGTGAGAAAAATAACCAGAGAAGAAAAAGAATCCAGCGGTTCAGGCGCTCCGAACTTATTTTTTCAAATACCTCTCCGTACTTGTAATGCGAATAGATCGCTCCGAAGGGCACAAAAAGCAGTACTGTCAATAACGTCGGACTGATTTCCGTATCTCCCGCTAATCCTTTGATCTCTGTTACTGTCTGGTAAAACCAGTAAATCACATAGATTCCAAGTGTAACTATAACCAGAACGACCTGAATCCACATCTCCCGATACTTAACATTGGCTTGCGCGTTGGCTTGTACGCCGGATTGTGTTTGCATTTGATCCTTTTTTTCAGCTTACGAAATTCTTACTATTTCAAATGACATTATTTGAAATGAATAGGATATTTGATTCTCTTGCCCTCGCGTTCGACGATAACACTCGTTGAGTCTCCTTTCCGAAATCGGCTCAGGGCGGTCATATAGGCGTAAATATCGTCTATTGTGTAGCCACCCATCTGTACAATTACATCTCCGGCCAAAAGTCCGGCGATTCCGGCGGGCTTGCCCTCCGTGACTCCATCAAGGCGAAGGCCCTTCACTTCTGTAAGATAATCGGGCATTACGCCGAGGGTAACAGTAAAACGCGGTGACGCTCCCGGAGCGTCGTCTTTTGTTTTAGAGAATTCCAATTTGTCTTTTCCATTGGCGAATCTATCCACCAGCTCCGCAATAAATTCCAGAACCTCCGCCTCCGCTTCGGCGTCAATTTTCTCTATATCATCCGAGGGTTTATGATAGTCCTGATGTGAGCCGGTAAAGAAATGCAATACTGGAATACCCGCGTTGTAAAAAGCGGTGTGGTCAGACGGTCCGATACCCGATTTTTTGGTGTTCAGTTTGAAATCACTCAAAGTATCATACGCGTTGAAATACTTCGAAAATGCAGGAGAGGTTCCGACTCCAAACACTCCCAGCCCTTTTTCTTCGCGCTCAAGTCTTCCAATCATATCCATATTGATCATGAGCGACACCTTCTCTATATCTATAGTTGGATTCTTAACAAAATAGTTTGAACCCAGAAGCCCGCTTTCCTCACCTGTGAAAGTTATGAACAGGAGCGAATAATCAAGATCGTTTTGCCTGCTCTTGAAGTGACGCGCCAGTTCAATCACGCCAACCGTTCCGCTGGCGTTGTCATCAGCGCCATTATGTATCAGCCGATCCGAACCGGCGTAAAGCGATCCTGATCCCTTTCCGCCATAACCCAGGTGGTCAAAATGCGCGCCTATTACCACATAGCGCTCATCAGCTCCCACTTTGCCGCCTTTGACTGTTCCCAGGACATTGATCCCTGTGTTCTTCCTTCTGATCAGGTCAACATTACCTGAGAATTCAGACTGCGCCAAGGCTTCCGGCGTTGGACGGTCCTGGTTGAAGATCGTTCTCTTCAGGAAAATAATTGGAATATCCTTTTCGCTGACTCGCCTCCTTCGGAGAGCAGGCATATCTTCATCCTCGCCTTCGGGCGTGAAAAAGAAAACACCTTTGGCTCCTCTCTTCAGGGCTTCCGCAATTTTTGAATCGAGGGAGGCGTGATTCGCATACGGGCCATGCGGATCATCGTCGGGGGCGAAACGTTTGATCAAGACCGCTTTGCCCTCGACATCTTTTCGCTCATAGTCATGATGTTCCATGCTATCCTGCTCAATCCCATAGCCAACATATACCAGCTGATCAAATTTGAATGATCCGTTAAGAGAATTCTTCAAGGGACGAAAATCGTCTTCAAGTATATATTTCTGGCCGTCGACAACCAGAGAATTTTCTTTCCCGATATCAATTCTCTCGGTGAATTCCAACGGCTGATACCATGATCCGTTGGTTCCGGCTGGGTCAAGGCCAATTGAACTAAACTGGCGACGGATGTAGGAGGCCGCTTTTATCTCTGACGCTGAGCCAACCTTACGGCCTTCGAGTGAGTCGTGGGCCAGAATTGAAATACCATCAAGAATGCGTTCCGGACTGATTTCCGCAAAGAGAGAAGAGGGCGCTATTAAACAAAGCAGCATGGAGATTGCCGATAAGAACTGTCGGCGACACTTGATGAGACACCAATGTGTTTTTGACTTTCGCTTTCCATAGATACTGTCCGAAGTAATTATTGTCATCATAACCTCTATATTCATTAGCTCTTCTGATATCGCACATACTGCACTTAATTCAAAATTACACTCAAACTCAGTTTTTCGCAAGTATGCTTGTTTCAACATGAAATGATTTCTTGCATTACGCCTGTTCAATCTGAAACAAATCGACTCAGGCCATGTCAAGCATAAATTACAAACAATCTTCGCTTTGATCTAAAGTATTAATTATAGCAGTCGAAAACATCTGCTATGGGGATAGTTTTCTAGTTCTGCCGTGATGGAAGTCTGCGTTTGATGAATGCGGCGCTTTTATATGTGTAGTGGCGGAATTGCAAATAAATGCAAATTGGGTAAGAGAAAAAATAAGAATATATGAATTGGGTGAAGTGTCAGGATACGAATGAGGCAACGTGAAGAGAATTAACATTATAACAGTCGTACCGTTTGTTCTGGTGATTCTTTTACCGCCTATTTCGACGGCAAGTAAGGATTCCGATAAAAAATCGGAGGATTCAAAGGCGGCAAGTGAATTTGTCGAACTCGAAATGGCAAATGCGCCCGACGATGCTGTGACTAACCTTGAGAATAAGGGAATTTCGCTTGAGATGGTGTACACGGGTGAACTAGTGTCAAATCTATCTGGTGGTGTTAAGCGTCGATCGGAGTATCTCGAAAATGGAGATATCCTATTATCGATTGACGCCGAGAAGCTACTCAGCTGGAAGGGAGCTTCCTTTTCTTTTTACGGTCTAGGTAATAACGGAGGCGACCCATCAGAAAACATAGGGGATGCGCAAAGTACCAGCAACATTGAGTCACCTAATACCTGGAAGATATATGAAGCGTGGTATCGACAAAAGCTTTTCGATGGTAAACTATCTTACCTGATAGGTTTGTATGATTTGAATTCGGAATTTGACGTTATTAAATATGCAGGGCTCTTCCTGAACAGTTCCTTCGGCATTGGGCCCGATTTCTCACAAAGTGGTGAAAATGGCCCTTCAATCTTTCCGGCTACATCTATAGCATTGAGAGTCAAAGTTCAGCCGTTAGAGGGATTTTATGTTCAATCCGCTGTTTTCGATGGCGTTTCCGGTGACCCAGAAGATCCAACTGGCACTTCCATAAAGATTAACTCCGGAGACGGAATTTTGCTATCGACAGAAGTTGCTTATGTCACAGGCGCCGCTGAAGATTCTAAGGAAGCGTATGGGAAACTTGCGCTCGGTACCTGGTTCTACACTGCCAAGTTCGACGATTTGCTCCAGGTTGACAACAACTCAGTTCCCGTTAGACATTCAGGCAACCGTGGAATCTATGCTTTAGGCGAGCGGGTAATTTATCGGGAAACCGATGATTTAGATCAAGGCGTCGCGATTTTTGCTCGGGTTGGATTTGCCAACGGTAACTTTAATCAGTTTGGGTCATATTTCGGTGGTGGATTTGTCACCACTGGATTAATACCCGGCCTAAACAAAGAGCAGATTGGTTTAGCGATAGCTATTGCCACGAATAGCGGAAAATTCAAAGAAGCTCGATCTGCCGCCTCTATCCCCGTTGGCAGTTCGGAAATTGCCCTGGAGTTGACATTCCGCAGCCAAATATTGCCACATCTGGTGATCCAGCCAGACTTTCAATACATAATTAATCCGGGGACTGACCCGTTGTTGAAGAATGCATTTGTCGTGGGAACAAGGTTTGAGTTGTCTCTTTAGAAAACTAA
>JACZUZ010000044.1:0-1860 GCA_022572905.1 Candidatus Zixiibacteriota bacterium
CGGCAGATCGGCAGGAACAAGGACGGCAGATCCGGCAGTTTATTGAGAATCAGTGTTCCCATTCGCTCTAAAGCGGTTGAAGCGCTTTTTGGAGAGGGCGGAGCAGGGCTACAAGTTTCCGGTTATCGTAATATTTCATTTGCGGGAACATCAAGTTGGACAGAGGGTCCGTCGACAGCCCGCTTCCGGCAGAGCAAATTTCCGACTCTGCGAATGGATCAGCGTTATCGATTCGATATTCTCGGTACGATTGGTAGCAAAATTTTCGTCAAGGTCCAGCAGGATTCGAACGTAGATGTCCCGCTGGCGAATCGAATTGAACTGCGGTTTAAGGGTAGCGAAGACGACATAATCAAGACAATTGAGGCGGGCAATACGCGCCTGACTCTACCCAACACACAGCTTCTTAATTATTCAAGCAGCATAAGAGGGCTTTTCGGTATCAAGGCGGTGGCCCAGGTTGGGCCGGTGAAATTGACTGCAATCGCTTCTCAGGAAAAGGCCAACACCGAGCGAGAGTCTATTGAGGCTCTTTCCAGCACCCAGGAGGTGATTGTCAGAGACTATGCGTATTTGAGGTACAAGATTTTTGATCTGGCGCCGGGAGGGAAGCTTGATACTGCGCATCATTTTGAAAATGTCAGCGACTCAATTGTTGACTTCCAGGTATATGTAGGCGTGACAGGATCCAATAATACGAAAGCGTATTTTGGAACAATGTATTTAAATCCACGACCGGGATTTTTTGACAGCAGTGAAGCGAGCCGCCCAAGCGACCTTCCGTTTGAACCACTTGACCAAAGTGATTACACAATTGATTCTGAGGAGCGCACACTTACTCTTGACAACGCTTTTGTTAGAGAGAACCAGTATCTGGGCATCTGGCTGAAGATGAAACGCACCACTGGTCCTGACTCTGGAAGTACCTATGAAATCGGTGACATAAGCTCAAATAATGTCACTCTTAAACTGTTAAAGTTGGATAGGGAAGACAGTAGCGCCGTCACCTGGAGATACGAGTGGCGCAATGTCTATCAATTTCCCTCACGGTTGGGAATAGATTTCAACAATCCGGATTTCAGCGGAATCGAGATAGCGGTTCGTAAGGGACGGGTGGGAAGTGAATTCAGTGGCGCGGATGTTGATCATCAGAACAGTATACCATATATCCAGATATTGGGAATAGATCAGTACACAGCAGTTGGGCCGGGCGCCGATGGCGACGCAGACTTGAATACCGCTCTGGTCGATGTACAGCGGCGTCTCTTGATTATGCCCCATCGATTCCCGTTTGATACGGATACGACATACTTATTCGCCGGACTTGGTCCGGCAGATACTTTGAATGATCGTGTTCCCGTAATTTATGGTTCAAATAAATCTTTGTACCAAGAAGAGTCTCTTTATTATTTCTTATTCAAATCCAGCCGAAGATCCAGCTCGATACAATTGAGCGGCGCAAATATTATCGATGGCTCAATCGAGGTACTCGCCAATAGTGAAAGATTGGTGGAAGGCCAGGATTATCGAGTTCAGGGAAACAGTATTACTTTGATTTCCGAAAAAGCTCTCGATCCGGCAGCGCGAATATCTGTCGATTATGAAGTGGCTCCATTATTCACGGTCGAAAAGAAAACTCTCATTGGTACGCGCCTTGAGTTTGATGGAGGAAGGGACTTCCAGCTCGGAACCACTTTTCTATTCAAATCAGACAAAGCTACGACCAGAAAGCCGAAGGTCGGGCAGGAAACGTCGAAGATGTTTGCTATCGACGTAAATGTTTCCGGGAAACTACGATCACAAACACCAACCAAACTACTGGACGCTATCCCCGGTCTAAAAGTAAGAGGGACATCGAAT
>JACZUZ010000044.1:1870-9519 GCA_022572905.1 Candidatus Zixiibacteriota bacterium
TCACCGCTGAAGTGGCGCGCTCATATCCTAATCCGAATGTTGATAGCGACGCTTTTATTGATGATTTCGAGGGCAGCCGTGAGGAGTATTCACTTGGATTAACCCGAGGACAATGGACAATCGCGTCCCGACCCGAATCTATTGACCCATTCAACAGCATCCGCGCTGACTTTTTTTGGTACAATTCTCAAAATGGAATAAACAGAACAGAAATCTATGATGAAGAAGTCCCCGGTGGGTTTTCAACCGCGTTTCCATTGAACCTGGTTTTTCAGCCCAGAGACACCAAGATAGATACAACAGGGTCGCTAGATTCAATAGTAGTCGTATTTGACACCACCCTAATTGACACGAACGCCGTTATTCCTGCTCTGATAATTGACAGCGCATTTGTGGATACTGTGGTGGATACGTTGGTGGACACGAGCGCGACGCCCCCGGACACTACGCTGGATACTATGATAGACACAACAAATTATTTCTATACCAGCGTAGACAGTACAACAGTGGAGTTCAACTCAACCGTGTTAATGGCTCGGCCGGGAACAATGTCTCCCGAGAGCAACTGGTCCGGAATCATGCGGTCATTATCATCAGGGATTAGAGATCAGGCGGAAGTGGAACTTCTGGAAGTGCGCATGAGGGTCTGGCAGGATCCGTTTTCGGCTACTACTCGCGGTGGATTCATTCATTTCGACTTCGGAGACATTTCCGAAGATGTGTTTGAGAACGGTAAGCTGGACGAGGAAGACACGAATGATAATCGAATCTATGATACCGACCGCAATGAAGATATTGGGCTTGATGGCATGGATGATGTCGCAGAGCGCGAATGGTTCAAAGATGTTTTCGATGTACTGGGAAGCTCTGATCCCTCAGGAGATAACTGGCCTTTCGCAGATGATGACGAGATACTCACTCCCTGGCCATTTAGTTTTGCCAATGATAGCACATTTATTTATAGTCCCGAATCCGTCGCCCGTCTGAAGTTTGTGAATGCAACCGAAAACAATAAGGAAGACCCCGACCAATTCCGTCCTGACTCTGAAGACTTGAATGGTAATTTCGCTGTTGACCTGAGAAATGATTATTTTAGCTTTAAGATCAGCCTTGATCAAGTATTTCCCGATTCAGCTTTCTATGTGGATGGTTCACTAAATGATTTCGGATGGAGAACATACCGCATCCCACTTCGTGATTCTACGATTCGCGATGCGAAAATTGGAAGTCCGGTGTGGGAAGACATTCGTTATGTCAGAGTATGGTTGGATTCCATTCCTTCTCCTACTGGAATTGAAATCGCCTCCATGAAACTGATCAGGTCCGTTTGGAAAGATTCGCTGATAGTTTTCGATAGTCTTCCATCTCAGGCTTCCTTTAAAGGCGCCGTAATCAATGAGGCTGAGAATACGGGCTATAATCCTCCGTTGGGGGTAACCGGATCGGTTGATAAGCTCAACGATATTGTTGAAACTGAACAATCTCTTCTCATGGAATACGATAATTTCAACTATCAAGACACCGGATTAGTGCGCAAACGGCATCCCTCCGTCAATTATACGGGTTATCGCGAGCTGAGAATGTTCGTCCACGGAGACGATGGTCTAAAAAAATCAGATAGTGTCAGTTTCGCTTTTCGAATCGGAACCGACGCTTTTAATTTCTATGAATTTCGAACAATACTCGAATCGGGCTGGAGTTCATCCAATGAAGTAGTAATGGATTTTAATGAACTAACCAAGCTCAAAGATTCCGCCCTGCGCAACACTCCAGATATTCAACCGATCGACACGAAGGAAGGTCATTCTCTGTATCGTGTTTTCGGAAATCCAACGCTGAGAACAATTTATTACATGGCCGCAATCGTAACTAATGTGGACTCCGATTCCAGTGGGGGGCCACTATCTGGTGAAGTCTGGCTTGATGAGTTGCGACTAACAGGCGTACGCAGAGACGTTGGAACGGCGGCCAGAGTCGGTGTCAATGGGACATTGGGTGACTTGTTGACCTTTGGCGCAAGCGTTGACTATCGTGACGCGTTCTATCGTGGACTGGCCAATACGGTTCGTGGTGGCAGTCGACAGAGTCTTGGTAGTGGAGAGTCCCGTCTGAATGTTTCCGCCAATATGGGGATTAACCTCGGAAAAATTCTGCCCCCGAGTCTGGGAGCCAGCGTTCCAATTAATGTTCGCTACAGCAGGAATACTCGCACACCTCTATTAGTTACCGCAGGCAATAGCGATATTATCCTGTCTCCTGAGAGAAGGATTGATGAGAGATCGGTTTCAATAACGAGATCCTTTTCAGTTAGTGAATCGTTCAATAAGAGAACTCGCAATCCGCTCTACACTGTTTTCCTGAATAAATTCAGAACTGGATTCAACTATTCGCGAACAGAGTCGTGGTCGCCAATTGTGCTACATCGAATTAGCGAGGGTTATGATGTACGGAGCAGCTACAATACAAAACTGCCCACTCCGCCTTCTCTTCCGATATTCTTCTTCTTTGGAAAAGTTCCTGTTCTAAAAAGACTATCCGAAACCCGTCTGAATGTTTTTCCGAGTAACATTAATTTGACAAGCAACTTCAAGCGAAGTCTCTCAATTTCACTGCTTGATCGCGATGGCAGTCTGCGCTCATCTTACTCTCGCGATCTGACCACTGATTTTCGAACCGGGGTGCGCTTGCTCTCTAATCTTAATTCAAGTTTCAGCTTGAATGTCTTTAGTGATTTACGAGACCCGTCGTGGACTAATATCTCATTCAAGAACTTCCGTATGGGACGTGAAATGCGCTATCGTCAAAATTTCTCCACAGACTATTCGCCGACGCTTTTCAAGTTTCTGACACACAAGTTTACTTTCGGGTCTTCATATACGGAAAACCGCATGCTAAACGTGACTGCGGATGATGAAGACGCTGATTTGGAGCCGCGTAATATCAATCAAAGCGTACGATATAGCGCAAGCGGAACATTCGACTTGCAGAAATTCTTTGGAAAGACGGGAAGAAGATCCACTCGAAGAGTATCAATGCGCCAGCGTATGGCTCAAAGGTCTCTCGCCAAGAAAACGGATAGCGCTAAAGTTGGGGAAAAGGAATACGATGAGCCATCGGGTCCCTGGATTGGCTCTCGAGCTTATGGATTCACTCGCAATAGCCTCTCAAAATTGACTTCTTTTATCCAGCCTTTCAGTTTGCGATATGAAGAGAGCCAGAGTTTTCGCCAGAACGGACTTAGGAGTCGACCTGGCCGTATTTTTAGATTTGGCTTTTCAAGCGATCCGGATGTGCCAATCGCTCGTCTTAAAAGGCAACAGACTAAACAAACCAGTGCAAGTTATAATTGGAGCGTCGGAACGGGAATACGTTTGCTTAATGGCGGAATATCCGTCAAAATCGATATTTCAGAAAGTCAGTCAGAAAGTCACCCATCCACTGGCGCATCTCGTGAATCGATTGATCGCACTTGGCCGAGACTAAGTATTTCGTTACGGCAGCTTCGAGGACTCGAAAAGATCTGGGGACTCAACAAGGTTCAGGGATTTATCAATTCATTCATTCGAAGATTCACGCCCAAGACGGGGTATTCCCGTCGAGTTAGTGAGAGCAAGGATCTCTCCGCCAAATTCTTGAGCGGACGAACCGTCACTACAGAAAGAAGCCCACTCCTGGCAGTTACAATCCCGATCAAGAAAGCGCTTAGTATCACCGCATCCGTAACCGCGAGAAAGAGCGAACGAGAGGACTTCAACAAGATAAGTGGCGAACTTTCCCGAGCAACGAAAGAGAAGGGTCGGTCCATGAAATTGAACACCCAGTATCGATTCAGTTCTCCAAAAGGAATACGTCTTCCAATTTTTGGAAAGATAAAACTTCGCTCCACGATTACCTTCAACGTAAGCGTTATTAAGAAAGTTAATGAATCCGAACAGGCTCTTGAAGGCGGTGATTTTGAGTTACAGTCGAGGAGAGAGTCGTTCTCCGTGTCTACAAATATCACTTATAGCTTCTCTACTCAGGTTTCCGGAGGCGTCTCAAGTCGCTGGGTAGACACGAATGACGCACGCTCACAGCGCAAGACGCATACTCGTGAATTGAGGATGTATGCGGAAATGAGATTCTAGATTTGATTAGCGACTTTCTCAAAGCCATTATTCAACATGCTAAATAGAGCTTTCAATCCACTTGTTGTCGAGATCATCCCTTGTATATTAGGACGAGCTTGATGCAAGGATCCGCTTCTAGATTAAAGTATCCTGGCGATCGGAGCAGGAGCGATATTTGAAATGTTAGACAGGAAATCCATGCGGTCTATTCTAGGGACGCTCACAGAAAGTCAGAAACTGCTTTTCTTGGCGCCTCTTTTCTTGGTTGGTTGCGGATCGGACTTGTCAGATCGGCCAGTCTTCAGCGGGGTTCGGGCGCTATCTTTTATTGAAGCGCAAGTTTCATTTGGCCCAAGAGTCCCGGGTTCTGTGGCATCGAGAAAATGTCAGAACTACTTGGTGAATTTCTTTGATTCGCTGGGTTATCATAGTCAACGTCAGAAATTCGTACATCGAGATTATCGGACCAACGAGACGATTGAGATGCAAAATCTATTTTTTGAAAGAAAACTGTCGTCCGAAAATCAGGCTGGAACCAGGATTCTGCTTTGCGCTCATTATGACAGCCGTCCGCGCTGCGATCGCGACCCCGACCCTGATCGAAGAAACGATTCACTCCCCGGCGCAAATGACGGTGGTTCGGGAGTGGCGGTGTTAATGGAGCTCGCGCTGATTTTCGATTCGGTCCCCCCTGAGACATCCGTTGATTTTGCGTTCTTCGACGGCGAAGACTGGGGAGAGCAAGGAGATATCGATCAATACTGTCTGGGTTCGATAGAATTCGCAGGGCAGGTGCCGGCGATGCGCTATCGCTTCGCAATTCTGCTCGATATTGTGGGGCATTTGGACGCGAAATTCTATCGTGAAGGAAACTCAGAAAAGTATGCGAGAGAATTAAATGATCACTTCTGGGAAATCGCGCTGGAAATGCGGCCGAATCGATTCGTTGATTCTGTGGGAATATCGATTATGGACGACCACATACCCCTTCTGGGCGCGCGCATTCCAACTATAGACATAATTGATTTGAGCTATCCGCAATGGCATACCAGCTCAGATCTTCCCGAGTATTGCGATACAACTGCTTTGTCAGACATTGGAGAAGTTGTCGCGGAACTTGTTTACAGAGAAAAGAAATAATTCTCTCGTCGGTCGAATCGCATGAATAGATTGTAATATATAGTAATGCTCCTTCGGTATTGTTAAATGCGAGTGATATATCAAAGAGCGTCTTACAGAAATGACCAAAACAACGAAAGTCAAATCAGCTATAGCCAAATCAGCCACTGATAGTTCGGCGAAAACTAATTCCGCTTTGAGGGAATTGCCCGCAGTAGATGAGATAGTTCTTGAGCTAGCGGCAGATGGAATTTGCTCCGATATTCCAGCTCCCTTTGTTCGGGATTTCGCGCGTCTGGCGATTGAAGACGCACGTAGGTATCTTCGCTCATTACCTGGCGATACAAAGTCGAATCCCAGCGCGCTACGAAACAACATATTCCGTAGTATCCGCAAGAAAGCTCTGGAGTTTTCGCGACAAGGCCCAACACGCGTTAACAATTGCACCGGGGTAATAGCTCACACAAACCTCGGAAGAGCTCCACTCTCGAAGAAAAGCCTAACTGTCGTCGCTGAAAAATTGTCCGGATACAGCAACCTTGAACTTGATCTGGGAACCGGGAAGCGCGGCAAGAGAGGCGAATATGTTGAGGAATTGTTAATTGCGCTCACTGGAGCGGAGGCGGCTTGCGTAGTCAATAATTGCGCGGCGGCCCTGGTTTTAATTCTGAATACGCTCGCTAACAAGAAAGAGGTAATTGTAAGTCGCGGCGAATTGATTCAGATTGGCGGTGGCTTTAGAAGTCCCGACATACTAAAAGCATCTGGAGCGAAACTTGTTGAGGTTGGAACTACCAATATAACGTCGGAAGATGACTACAGAGGCGCTTTCTCTTCGAAAACGGCTTTGGCGCTAAAGGCGCATCAAAGTAATTTCACTCAGACCGGATTCGCACAGAGTGTGGATGTGAAAACTCTCGTTGCGATTGGGGCGGAACAAAGTGTCCCTGTCGTCTATGACCTCGGTAGTGGATTGGCGGTTGATCCACAAAAAGTTGATTTGGGAAATGAGGCAAGCATCGTTTCCTCTCTACGCGATGGCGTCGATATCGTCTGTTTTTCAGGAGACAAACTTCTCGGCGGAGCGCAAGCCGGCATTATAGTGGGCGCAAAAAAATTGATAGCCAAAATGAAGAAAAATCCGTTCTATCGCGCTCTGCGTCCTGACAAAATCACGCTGGCGTTGGCGGCTCAGACGATCGCAGAATATTTGAATGGAAATTGGGGAGAAAACATACCGCTCTGGAAAATGGCCCGGCGTTCGGAGTCGGAGCTCTACAAGTTTGGTACCAGAATTATGAAAACTCTTAACTGCGGAGATAAAGTTACTCTCGAAACCACAACATCGCGCTACGGCGGCGGTTCATTGCCTGATGTTGAATTGCCTTCCTACGGATTGAAGTTTAACTCTTCATTGTCCGCGAATTCACAGGCCAAACTGTTTCGTGACTTAAGTGTTCCGATTATCGGACGCGTCGAAGATGGAGCTTTCGTCCTCGACCTGAGAGCCGTTTTGGAGGAAGATGAATCCATATTCATTGATGGCCTGGTTGCCGCGAAGTCATCTCTCTTCGCCAGGAGTAACTGAGACAAACTCAAGTGACTCGCATCCCCATCCAGTTCTGTCGTGTTCGATATTTATGACTTGAAATTGTTAGCGCCCGTCAATAATACTCTGATATGATCACAATAGGAGTCGCCGGACACATAGATCACGGCAAGAGCTCAATTGTCAAACGGTTAACCGGAACCGATCCGGATCGTTTGCCCGAGGAGAAACTACGGGGTATGACAATTGATCTTGGATTCGCGCACTGGATGGGTCCAGCTCATGGGATGAGTCCCGCAAACGGGAATAGTCAGTCCCACTCGAACAATAATTCAGTCGAACCTCTAGTGGCTTTTGTCGATGTCCCCGGTCATGAGCGTTTTGTGCGCAATATGATCGCGGGCGCTGGCGGAATCGAAGGTGTAATACTTGTGGTCGCCGCCGATGACGGATGGATGCCGCAAAGTCAGGAGCACTTTGACATTGTGCGGCTTTTGGGTGTCAAGAAGGGATTTGTTGTCTTAAGTAAAATTGATTTGGTTGAACCCGATTGGATTGAAACTGTCGTTGATGATATCAAAACTCAAGTTAGCGGGTCATTTCTGGATGGCGCTCCGGTGATACCTGTCAGCTCCACCACAGGTCACGGATTCGACAAATTAGAAAATGAATTGTTGCTTCTCGCTAAAAAGAATTTGTCTCAAGCCGACCTTGGCAAGCCCCGTCTGTTCATTGACCGATCTTTCGATATCTCAGGAATGGGGAAAGTGGTCACCGGTACCCTACGCGGTGGCGCTTTTGAAGTCGGACAGAAAATATTCATACATCCATCTGGCGCCGAGGGGAAAATACGGACTCTGCAGCGGCATGGA
>JACZUZ010000443.1 GCA_022572905.1 Candidatus Zixiibacteriota bacterium
ACGGCCGCCTTCCAGGTCATTCAGCTTGCCAGCGCCTGAATCTCATCCAGGGTCACTTTAGGATGATACCTGATACCACCCTTGGCGGGGCCGCGCACGATCGAATGCTGAACTCTGTATCCTGTGAAAACCTTGAACTGGCCGTTATCCATATCCACGGGGAGCTTGACAATAGTGGATCTGCGCGGAGCTTTCACATACTCCATTAAACCCGGTTTTACTTTGAGAACTTTGGCCGCCTTATCAAGTAGCTCAAGTACATTATCGAATAGTGAAATTGGAATATCTGTTGATTTGACTTTGCCCATAGGATTCAAACGCCTCATTTTGGGGCTGAAAACACTTGCTTAGTTAGTTTCTGCTTAGTTATTGGAAAACTTTATGGTTGAAAAATATGCGGCCTGTTTTCGAGAGAGAGTCAGAATTGATCAGGGCCGAAGGAGAATCTCTTAAAAAATCTACTACTTAGTCTATGTTTGAAAGTCTAATTTGAGTCTCTCGCCTTGGAGAGAAATTTCGAGTCCGGATCGAAAAATCGCCAGTTTTTCTCTTTTCCAACTCTAATCCCGATTCGGGGACCAGTTGCGATTTTCCGTGGCTCCAGACCACAATCCTGAACATAGATTGAGTCGCCGGTTAAATCAAGACCGTTCTCGGAACGAGTTATTCCCAGGGCTCGACAAAGGCGGCCGGGACCATCCGTGCGTGATAAAAGAGCGCCTCCGGACTCCTGAATACCTCTTTCCAGAGGCTCTCCCGCGCGAATCAAAACAGCCGCCGGGTACCCCTTGCGCTCGGTGACAAAGTTCAGGCAGTGGTACATTCCATAGATGAGATAAACGTATGCGAATCCAGCCGACCCGTACATAACCCGGTTCCGCTCAGTGGGTCCGACGGAAGCATGACAGGCGGGGTCATCTTCGCCTATATAGGCCTCTACTTCTACTATCCGCAAAAAGCGGCCGACTGCCGATTTTTTCTCCCCTGTCCGAGTATCTGCGAGGACCTTTCCGATTAGGTCCCGGGCAACTTTCAGAGTGGGGCGGCCGAAGAACGCTCTGGTCAGTTTCTTCGCTTTTCTCTTCGATATTTTCTTCGCTATGTGCTGTCCCATTCTCGTCGCTTATCCTCGCTGACATCCTGTTGGCATTCAGGAACTGGCCGGAGCGTATCCCTGCAGGAATGGGTTGAATTCGCGCTCACGCCCGACTGTCGTCATCGGTCCATGTCCGGAGTAAAGTATAGTCTCGTCCGCTAGAGTAAGAATTTTTGTGGTGATTGAATTCATGAGCGACGGGAAATGACAACCGGGCAAGTCTGTTCTGCCAATCGAGCCCATGAAAACCACATCTCCGCAAAAAACTACATCTCCGCAGTGGTAACAAACCGAAGCCGGAGAATGTCCCGGGGTTGAAGATACTTTGAATTCCATTCCTGCTATCTCGATCAATTGGCCGTCCTCAACCAGATGATCCGCCGGCCGGACTTTAATTTCCAGGCCGCCCATTATGGAAAGATTCTTCTCAGGATCGCCCAGAGCCTCTTCTTCACCCTTTCCGATATACACCGGAATTTCGAATTCATCGCGAATCAAGTCTACCGCGCCAATATGGTCGGAATGGGCGTGAGTCAGCAATATTGCTTCAGGCTCGAATTTTTCGGCTTTGATAGCGGCCCTAATTCGCGGCGCCTCGTCGCCGGGATCGACCACAACGCCTCTCGAAGTCTCTTCATTCCATACCAGATAGCAGTTCTCTTCGTAGGGAGACACTACCAGCGGCTTAACGTGCATTTTCATTTGGCGGAAAATAGCGGAGTATATTGAGAATGGCAACCCAATTAGCGAGATGGCGGGGTTAAATATTAGAGTATTCTTGTTCGAAACAGATGCTTAATCCCAAGAGCAAAGAGCGCGTCGCGAACGTGGCGCTCGATGAACTCATGGGACAAAAAAGTGCTATTTGCTCCACGCCGCAGCGATATTCTGACCGGGTCCAACCACAGTCTTGACCTGCGATCCGGTAATATCGGCTATTAGAACTTCGCCGTTATCAGTGCAGAAAGTCAGCCATTTGGAGTCCGGAGACCAGCCGGGTGTCACAGTTAGCATTGTAACCGCGCCTTTGGGTTGATACACCTTGTATTTTTCTTTGCGATCAGGTGAGATAATATAAACCGCTGAAGAACTGATATCGTTTAGGATGAAGGCTATCCACTTGCCATCCGGAGACCAGCTAGGGGCAATTGCGTTCCTGAATCGTATGGCCTGCTTACGAACCTCTTTGAATGTGGGCATTGGATTACCCTGGTCGGTAATAACCAACCCTTGAGGACTCATGGACTG
>JACZUZ010000045.1 GCA_022572905.1 Candidatus Zixiibacteriota bacterium
CATCAAAAAATCGCATTACTTCAGCTCTTAGCACACTAGCATCCCAAGTACTGTACTTCTTTCCATCCCACAACCAGAATTCTCCTCTCCACCATCTCATTCGGGGTTCGTCAGAAGTTGAGTTGTACTTGTTTGTGAGAAACATTCTCGCTGCGTTCATCGGATTTGGTTTACTGATGTGTTGTGCAATTGACCTAATATTTGGAATAAATAGTGGCTTAGTCTGGATAGATGTTGGTGTACGTACCTCTTCACTACTTGATTCGTTTCTTGCATGGGATCCCGTCTTGTTAACTAGCCCCATCTCTTCAAGAGCCTTATCATGAATTATTTCTTTCATCTGCTACCTTCTCTCTGATGGAGCTCGTAAACAGCGATGGAAATTCCCAAATCTATGTCCTCCAATATATGGTCGCAGAATTGGGTCTGAGTGTAGAAGTCGATTAGACTGGTAGAGTCGTCTTTCAAAAGCCGTCGTAGTCGTTGCAGACGACGTGTGTAATATGACTTGAGCGCACCAAAGCCACTAAGCCGCTCTCTCAGCCTTTCAGCCTTAAAGTCGATGGGAGGACCATGCGGATTGAATTGGAAGTCGAAAGAGTCCTTTTTGTACCTCTCATACTTCTTAGAACTAGGATAAGGTACTCCAGCGATCTCTTCACACAGAATCCTCCTGGCTGTATCGCGATATACATTCGAGAGTTGCTCAATCAAGTCTAGTTTCCCGCCGCGCGCGCCGCATGAGAAACAGTTGAATCCCCAATCGGTGAATGAGAATGCAGATGTGTTACTTCCACTGTGGAAAGGACACCTACATCGACGTCCTCGATATTGAATCCCATGGCGTTCCAGAATGTCCTGAATAGAGACTCTGGATAGTATTTCGCGGAAGTCAGCCATTTCTTCCATTCTTTGTCTGTTGAGTCATGTACAAATTCACGAGCAGATCAGCCAACCAGGCTTCGAGATCGAATTCGTCTTCGATATGTTCAGCCTCTCTTTCGTTTGAGAATGGCGGATTTGCCTTTTCAATATTGTCCAAAAAATTCTCACAAGAGAGACCCCCGAACGATGCCGGCCTGGCGAAAGTGCTCAGGGGTCTGACCACGTCGATAAGGACGAAAATCTTTGCTCACAGGAGCCGGGCCGACATCAGTTAGGGACACTATAAAGAGCAAATTTCTGAACGCGGAAAACGTAATGTAGACTGCGGTTTCGATGAAGCAAACTGAGGTTTTTGGGAAGACAAGGAAGGTGAGACTAGCTTAGCAACTAGTTATTGAGATTTCCGCCCAAATCTAAACCGTTGACGGGTACGTTTTTCCTTTAGTTTCAAGGCGGGGTTTGAATAATTGCGGACGCTCTCTTCAGATCTATCTCTACTTCGTCATGAAGAAGATTTTCACCTACGGTGTCGCGTATCTCATTATGGTAAACCTTGGGGACTTGCGCATACTTCAATGATGAGTAAGGCTATCATCAATGACTAGGTTTGGATTCAAGAAGTACTTTTGTAAGCTCGGATTGTATACTATAGCCTGCATGAGTAACTTACTTTTTTGGGAATTTTTGAATACATCGAATAGACAGCCATAACTCTTATCGTATTTCTCACTTAGCACGTCAAGAATTTTCTCTAATAGCGCTCCCTTGTCTTTCTTTGAATTGATGTAGGCGAATGTCTCCGTTTGTCGAGTATTCGGCTTTATTGTCAATTCATTGAAGAGGAAAATAGTGAATTTGGAATTAGCTCGGATAGCGAATATACCTAAATCGTCTCTTGCCTTTCGCCAATGCTCAAAGACTGTGTCCGTATCCTGAAAAATCATATTGATGTGCTTCTTCTTGACCCAGGATTGGTAAGTTTCTGGCTTGCGAAATCCAAGGATCTTCGCAATTTCTTTTTCCGATTCGCCTTCACTACGTAATATCAAACATTTCTCGAAACGAGACTTGTCCATATCATTCAATTTCGAGATATCAAGGTTCCCCAAGAACTCAATATTATCGATAACTTGTTTGATTGCTTTGAGGGGAAAGTAATGTTCCTGCTCGCTCATCTGAGAGCTGTCATAACGGAGAAGATAGAGGCTTACCAACGGGTTTTCATCAATTTGAAGCAGTCTATACGCTTCTGTAACCAAATCAGTTTTTTGCTTTCCATAGAATTTGTCGATTTCAAAGGGTTCTTCTACTACGAGCTTCGACTCCTCGCTAATCCAATAAAGTAAATTCGGTTGCTTAAGAAGGCCGCTAAGTAAAGTAGGCGACCACTCTATCGCTTTGCGGAATTCAATTGTCTTTCCGTAAGCCCGGTCGATTGTTTTTTTGCAAAATTGCTGAATATCATTGAACCCATTCCACAACGGATACTTGATCATAAACAATAGAAGCCAGCCCGAAATAGTCGTGGGAATGCTGGCAAGTTCTCGACCAGTGGAACGAATCCGCCGCAAATGTTCGTTCATGAAGAAAGATATGATCGCTGGCAATTCATAACGTCTCTTGTGAAAGGTAGGGATATCCAGAGCGTCAATAGATGGTGGAGTTAACAAGTCTGTATCCTCCACAACTTCGATTCCCCAGGATTGAAGGAGCTCCTTGATGAGATCTGCGAAGAATCCCGAATCACCGAGAAGTATGATCTGTCTTTGAATACTTCTGCCATGAAAAGCAACGACAAGTTTGTTCACAAGAGTTTCCATTTCCCCTTTGTATTCGGAGAGCAGAAAAGTTGAAAGCGCTTGAATAAGCGATTCCTCGTCATCGTAAACGGATAGTGTCGTTTCTGAGGGCTTAGTAGGCTTCATCGAACTTTAAGTATTCGTTGTAATGTGCTGGTTATTAGTTCTTTTGTGTCATAAGGCAGAACCGGAGTTTCCCGATGACCAACCTTAATTTTAGACTTTTTTAGATCGATCTCTACATGTTTTTGTCGATTTGACATTATGTCAAGTACCTTTTGGGTCAGAAATTTGATTCGAATTAAGACGTGTAGGGCCCTAAAAGGGCCGTCAGGATTCTATCTACCGGGGGGATATGTCAAAATCAAGAAACTAACATCCAAACACAAAAAAGGAATCCAATCCGGGACGGTCAACCATAACTTCTTGGTATTAAGTAGCATATAGAGGAAAACTCCTCGACTTTTTTGGCCTATTTGAAGGGGGGTGGGGGACCGACCCGCTCAAGAGACTCCTTTATTCAAAATACCGGTCCCTCCTGGCTGACAAAAAATTCCGTTTTGATTCTAAAGCAGGCGCGCGCGATCGATTACAAATTATTTCTGAACTTTCACCAAATTCAATTTTTGTTCGAGCAAAGAATTTCTTTCACCTTTGATTATGATGCTTTGGCATAGAAAGGCGATGGAACCGCTGGATAAGCGCGATATACATGTCGATAGGCTGCTTCAGCTCTCTCGCCAACTTCTTCCTCAGTGTAGATTTCAATAGGCAATCCAGTTTCATCGCTCCAGAGAAATTCGCGGATCGTAATGTGCACAGCATCGCGTGTGCCCTCCTTGCCTTGCCAATTGTGAACCCTACGTATTTCCTCTTTTAGAACCTAAATTAAACAGCCTGCCACATCCTTGATTTGCTTGATTTCCGTAGCACCTATGCCTGGTTTCTTCAGCAGATCAAACATCGCGAGCGACTCTTCATCGAGACCTTCGCGCACGGCTCGACTCGCTTCATTGTCCAGTTCTTGCGCTAGCTTTAACAAAGCTTCGAAGGTTTGATCGATCGGTAAGGCCGGCCCGTTCTTGCAACTCTTCACGCAAAAGTTTCCACCACTAACAACAAGCAGAAGACGAATTTGGGATGTAACCTCTCTGTCAACGGTGAGCGCTTCTCCCTGAGTTGGGAGATTTGTGGAGGTCTGTTTGTTCATATATCCTGTACCTCTAAGGCTTCCGCATCGTGCTCATCAATATTCCGCTCAGCATCACGATCGTAGGATTCGGCTATGCTCCTTAGTGTGACAGCAAGACGTTGATATCCTTTGTCCTCAACCGCAACGGCCTTTTCTCTGTACTGTGCGGCAAGTTCACGCTCTGGTTTTCCAGTTGGGTCAATGAGGTGAACCCCCCGCGAGTTAAAAGCTTCCAAACTAAAGCCGCTTCGCATTTTCTCATTGCTTTGGTCATTGAGCGCTTCGGCGAAGGTCTCATTGATCCACAACCCTTGTGGGTCAGGAGATCTGTAGAATAGAACCTTTCCTACATGTGTAAGAGCAACTTCAAGATGACCAGAAACGGTACACTCATCTTTTACGTGTTCTAGCCACTTTTCGAACTTTTCCTGCGATACAGAACGATCAGGCTGAGTACCTGGTGGTGTGCGCCACTCGTCGAGGAGTCTATACGCATTAGCCGCAAAGGCTTTTTCTTGTTCACTGGGTTCGATCTCAATTCTAGTTTCGCCTCTTGATCGAGAAAATGGGTGTCTCAGCTTCCAGAAAAACGAAGTATTACTCGTTCTGTTTTTTGATCGGTAAATCAGACGAATAACCTCGCAGAAAAAAGAAGGATCAGAAGCAAGTTTGTTATCCAACAGCTTTGGTGTTGCTCCCATATGTCGATCCAATAAAGTTAGGTATGCCCATTCAATACGGGAAAGATCAGCAGGATCAGTTTCGGGATCGTCTTGCAGAGCCTTTATGATTTCGACGATCTGATACGTGTCCAGAGCATGTGGGGGTTCTACTGAAGATACAGCAGCGAGAAGAGCTATCACGCTCTGTGGCTTATCCAATGGCTGTTTCTTCTGGAGCATTTTATGTATACACCTTATCGCGGCGTAAGGTCTCTCACATTCAATAAGCTTATCTATTGCGGCTCCAAGGTCTTCATCTGTGTGGTGTGGGCTCGCGCTAGTTTCAATCCAATACTCTTTTTCAGATTCTCCAAGCCATTCGGTCGCCCGATTCCAAGCTTCCCTGCTAAAGGGCAAATAGCTCAAGAGCCGCACTCTTTGCGCTACCGACCAGTCCGATATATCCAATCCATCGACCCACGTCCAGCTATGGATGCCATGCCGACTACAAACATAGCCGCTCGTGAATTGAGACAGATTCTTCTCGTTTGTCTCTAATAGAGACGGGAGCACATATGCGTCAACTTTTCCATTGGCAAAAGAACCTAAGGAATGACCGACAATATACGGAGATTCAACTGACTCGACTAGCTTGATTACTGCCTCCATTCCACCGGAATCGCGAACTTCATTTATTGCCCGATGTCGACGCTCTCTCAGTTTTTGCCTCTCTTCCTCCCAATTTCCTCTTCTTTCGTAGAGTTCATATTCTCGGTCACTAAACAATCTTCGATGAAGAATTAGTGGATTAGTTGGGGCAAGTTTTGCGGCAACGTCTTCGATTTTGGAAACAATTTCGCTTCTGAGAGCCCAATTTGTATCGGAAAAGGATCTGTGCTTTTGGGCAATTTCTATCAATTTGGTCCACACTTCTAAGCGTTCTTCTTCTGGCGCCTTGCAAAAGACATCCGATGACACGTATTCCAGAGTTTTGTTGATAGAAGAAAGCGGAAGGTTTTCTAGATGACTAATTAGCTCACTCAACTTTTCATTGTCCAGCTCAGCCATCGACACTGCCAGTTCAGAATAAAACGAAATCTGCTCCCAATATTCCTCTTGAGTCACTTGCTTTTTCCAGTCATCAGGAATAGGATTGCGCCATGTCGGTTTAGGTGTGCTCATCGATACGTGCTGCTGATTTGGTAATAGGTCGAGCAAAAGCTTCCAAGCAACTTCCGGGATCTCTTTTTGAATTGTTTGAAGAACAACCTTTCGTTTATTAAAAGACGCTTTCGTTTGCGGTAGCCAAGGAAGCAAGATCGTCGCAAGGGAATTAGATGGTCGGTTAGCCCAATTGCCTCCGGGGTCATGGTCGGCGAGTCCACCTAGAATTATGCACACACGGACCAAATACTCTTCGTTCCATGCGAGCGTTTCCAGCGCCCAGAGCAGACCTGTCAGGTAATTAGCGCCAAAGATTCCTCCGTCCTCCTGCGAGAAAAGTTCATCGAAGGGGCAAGGTGACTGTTGCAGGGCGTTTTCAACCGCCTCAAGGAACTCATCAGGAGCCGCCTCAGCTAGTATGGGGAGTAGATTATCCAAACTACCCCACAAAACCCAATTCGCATTCGCAAAAATCTCACGAATGGCTAGGATGGAAACTGTCACCGACTTGTCTCGTGAACAATTGCTTAGTTCGCCGGAATTATTACCAAGAAGCGCTAGGCTCTCCGATAAACCTTTCCGAAGAAATTGCGAATATTTCAAAACTTTTCCATGAATGCTAGCCGCATGGCGTTCTCCAACAGGCAAGTCAAATTGCGGATCTCGCTCGCCTAGTACGCTAACAATGCATTGTCTAAGACTATCTAAATTGTCGTCGAAAATCCTTGAACCTAATGCTTGCCACAATGCATTTCGTTCAGTAACACGCCAAATTCCATTCTTCAACTTAATTGGACTTGATGGCTGTTGCAGAATCTCCCTGATTTCGTCAATCCAAGTATCATAATTCTTATTTGCGAGTTGATGAATGACTTCTTTGTCCGACTCATTCCCCTCATCCCATGAACCGAGAAGGTTCGCAATTGCCAGACCCGGAGTGTCTCCAAGCCGGCTCCGCTCAGGTTTAGTTGACAAATCCTTGCTTGCAGATAACTCACTGGGGAAAACTTCGCGCGCGCGCTCCTTGAAAGCGATTCGCAATTCTTCGGGAAGGCTATCCGGTGTAATAGTGCCTGCATTCTTGTTAGCTGATTGAACCGCATCGATTATTTGAGACCACAGAGAGGCAGCATTCTCCTGCGAATATTGACCAATTAGTGAGTGAATAAATGACAAGATTACGCCGGATCTAATGTCCAAGTCATAGCTGAGAAGATGAAAATGATTCAGGAACTCGAAGAGTTGGTTGTCAGAAATCACTTTGCCATTATTGGCTTTCATCAAATTCATCCTAAAGGCAAGTAACTTTCTTCGTTTTTCATCACTACTGAAATTGGTCGTCTCGACCTTTTTGATGAACTCTTCAGCGCTTTCAGAGTATCTTGCCCATTCAAGAATCACGCGTGCATTGTTAACGTCGGTCGCGCTTAAAGGGCCAGTCAAAAGTGCAATGACATCGTTCCCTCTTGAAAAAAGGTCAGCGTTATTGAAATCATTCCATGCGGCCTGAATGACTTCGCCAAAGTCTTTGTCTTTTTCAGTTATGTTTATGGAATGCTTAATCTGACCAAGAATCTTGCGCTCTGGGCCTCTGTCAGTCTTTTCCGCAAAAATGATTAGATCATCTGTATCCCATCCTGCAAATCTACCTTGTAACTTTATTTTCCGTATTGGCCAGTTTGGCATGCAAGGAGCAAATCCACTAGTAAGCATGAGAACAACAAAGTAAGACTGCACATGCGCTTCAAAATGTGCGCCTCCGCCACCGGTAGAAAAAGGGTTGCTGAGTTGTTTTCCAGTGCCACTCACCGAACAATCTCCGCATTCATTATAAATGGAAGGAATTGTTGTCGGGCTTCTCGAAGATTCCTGACATGCTTCAGTAAATTACAATCCACGATCGTAAATACAGACTCAATCATCAGATTCCTCCCAAAGGGAACTTGACATCAAATTGAAAGTGGGTTTTGGATCTTTGACTTTCCCGGGCCGGTGGTAAGCTTCGATTCCACCGTCCTCCGAAACTTTTATTCCCAATCCGAATTTTCCCAACTTGATTGCTGCTGCATGCCGTCCACCAGCTGAACTGCCCTCGGTCACCTTTAGGATCGCACCCACGGCTAAAATCCTACCTTGATAATCGAGTATTGTAGCTCCATCTATTGCTAGAAGCTCCTGTCGTAGGCGCCGATCCAATTTCTGAAATTCCTTTCCTTTTGAAATTCTATGAACGAATCGTGCTTTAACGGATTTTCCCTTGCGAATATGGTCCTTTTTATTCGGAGCGAGTTCTTTTGCCAATTTGCTCTCCTCCCCGCCGACCATTACTCCAATGCAGGCGCCTGTCCGCGCGAAAGATGCATCTAAGCAACTTTCCAAAATAGCTCTTCGAACACTTTTGTTCTGTGGGCACCCCATTTGCGTTATCACCGGACTATAAACCATAAAATGCCAATTCCCACTCCGTCGTGTGAAAACAAGCTGTCCGTCCTTGATAATTAGTATCTCACCCAAACGATTCAATAAAAGAGCAGTTCTCCCCGGCTTGTCTATGGACCAAGATGCGACGGCCGCAACTCTGAGAGGTGCATAAGGAGGTAGCCTTGGAGGAATTGCTAAGGGCAAATATTGCACAAGTTGCCCGTTGTAGTTACTAATAAGAATTGTGTCGTACCCGTTTGTCATTACTGGGCTAAATTTCTCATGCCATAATTCCTCTAGATGAACTGTGCGTCTGACTCTGACATCCTCTATTCCATATGCTGCAGAAATCGGATTGCCCTCATATAGTGAAGTAGACCATTTAGCCAGTTGATCAATTATTCTGAGAACGCTACGCTCTTGGTCTTGAGAAGAACTCACTGCTTTTGCGACAATCCGTCTCTTAATAGTAGTGAGAAGATCTTCCTCAAAGTTCGTTCCAATTCCGTCTTGTATTTCTTCCAGGGATGAAACAAACGCGCTTGCGACTTCATGCTCCGTTAATGCAGTAGATGACAAATCCGCAAATGGCTGACTTCGTTCTATCACGACCCGATAATCTGCATCTTTCCTAGGCTTAACTCCTAAGGCACATTGGTGTCCTCGAAATGCTACGACCTCGGAGTTCCTCTTAGCCTGGTCGGTTCCTGATTTCAATCTGGCTCCGGAGAACAAAGGAAGGAGGTTATCAGAGACTAGTTGCCTGAATTTTTCTTTTTCAAGAATGGGGGTTAAATTTTCCGAGTATCCACTCTCACTCACACGACTATCTCTCCATTCATTAGGCGCGGCAATAGAAGGTCGCGGGCTTGGGCAAGCTGGATTCAATCTCTGGCTTGACTGTGAGGAATCGGCTGTAGGCGTGGCGGAGAAACACCAGTCCCATGACGGGCAAGAAATACTCATTGCTGGCGTAGTTGGAGTTTGCGCGAAGTGTGTCAGCGGCGCCCCAGAGACGTTTCTTAATTGCTTCGATGTGTTCTAATTGGGGCATAACTATTTCTGCTCGCAAGAATTTCTTACTCAGCAAGTCTTTACCTTGATTATTGGGTCAATATGCGAGTTATCGAGTAGTCTTGTTAAGTCTCCATACTTGCAGCTGCCATTATTGACAGGGAATTATCAGGTTCGCTGGGAATGGTTTGCGGTCGCTTGGGCGGGTCTTTAACATCCTTCTACGAATAGGTTACCATCCGAATCAGCCTTGAGTCCTACCAAAAAGCCACATAAGGCTCTGAATGTCAAGGGCTTCCTGTCGGTTAGTATGCTTCGAGCATCGTTCA
>JACZUZ010000444.1 GCA_022572905.1 Candidatus Zixiibacteriota bacterium
AGTTGTCGAAGAAGTTTACAATTAACGGGGCGCATCCTGAATCAATGTCAGATCCGAAATCTGCCCTGGGGTTCTCGACGAGTGTTATAAAAATCTGCTCGGTTACCAGTTCATCGCAAGAACTTAGCCCCGCCAATAAAGCAAAACAGCAAACGACACCAAGAGACACGAATTGCCCCCAAATCGATTTGCTGTTGCGGACCGGTTCTATTCGATCAGCCAGCTTTGGAGGGAGTTTTGTCCTTCGGATCAATCTCATACTGCCTGATTATACTATTTCGCCTCCGGTTTTCCAAGATTTCGCCATTCTTCGGTTCTCAGATGATCTCCCCCGCGAGAATTGCATTTGGCGGAACTATACTTCCGCGTTGATGTATTAAGGATGAATCATGACCGCCGGGCGCCGGAGCGAAAAGACCAGGTATAGCCCCGGGGGGAGCTGTTTTCTCCGGTTGTGGACATATTCCGATTGAAATGATAGATTCACGCCTACGCCAGGTCGCGCTTGCGCGAATGGCGAAATTCAACCATCGTCTGCGAAGAAGCGGGTTGATTTCAGCTATCTGAGAGCATACGGTTCTTCTCCTCAATGGAAAAATATCAACAAATGCTCCTGACCCAGCCCCTAAAACCAATATCGACCCGGAACTCCTCTATTAAGGCCTCCATTTCTTTCTTGCTGGCGCTCATTTTAGCTATTTTCATGATTCAGCTCCCGGCATTTTCAGCGCCCTTGCTTTTTCTGGGTCCACAGGATGACCCCCTGAGCGGCCTGCGTAGCAATGTGGGCGTGGACATTGTTTCCCACAAAGGAGCTGTTTGGATCGGCACCACCAAGGGGGCCTCATATACGATGGATAAGGGAGTCACCTGGTTTACTTTTGACGCCACCAACGGGCTGGCCTCTGGCAATATCGGGGCAATGTACTCAACCGGAGACACTATCTGGGTGGCGGAGGCAACTGAAATTGATATCGACGGACAGGATTTTCTGGCTGGCGCGGGAGTACGCTTTTCCTCAGATCAGGGCCTGACCTGGGAAATTCCAGAGGACACATCCCGGATTTTGGCGGAGTCAGTCTTTGGGGTCGGCCGACTGGTTTTCGATTTGACCGGCGACGGCAAGAATATTTTCGCGGCGTCATTTGCGGGTGGGCTACTCGGCTCAGATGATGGCGGTATAACATGGAAAAGGTTTCACTCCTCTTTTGCCGATTCCGTCTGGCATGAAGACCTTGTCGGCTTCCCTCCGCTTACCACGAGATACTTCTCGGTTGTCGCGGACACCGCCCATGGGGATTCCACAATACTCTGGGCGGGAAGCGCCGGAGGAATCGCCAGATTCGTTTTCGCGCCAAAAGCGGAAAGAGCGTCATCGCGAAGAGTCACAGATTACGCCTATTCCCCCGCTGACCATTTTCTATATATAGCGGGCGAGACCGGCCTTTCTCGTTGCGATTTTCTGCTCTATGATAACTGGAAATCCATTTTCGGCTCAGACGGATTGCCCAGCAATGTAGTCGGTCAAATACATTTCTTCGGAGGAAAACTGTTTGTGGGACTCGTTGATAGTGTGGGCGGAGACGGAGTAGGATTCGTTACTACCGACGCGAATCTGGGATCAATCACAAATATAACAGACCCCACAATCGCGGCTGTCTCGAACACTGTTGGAGCCGCCGTGTATGATTTCGGCGACTTTAATGATCGGTTTCTATATGTGGCCGGCGGAACGGCGGGATTGTTCTTTTCCGCCGACACAGGAATGACTTGGGCGAAAATCATCGTCGATTCATTGTCAATTCTAAGAAACAATGTCTACGCTGTTGCCCCGGACTCTCTCGGGGATCTGCGGGTGGGAACTGATTCCGGTTTAACGAAGCTATTTGTTGATACTTCCGGGCTGATCGTTGATTCAGCTTATCATTTGGTGATGGCAGATTCTCCCCAGGTAGCCGGGCTTGGCGGCACGGGCGCCTCGGTAAGAAAAATAGCCATACAGGAATTTAGCGCCAACGGGACTCTTGATTCGCTGGCGCTGTGGACCGCGAATCATCCCCTTAGCGCCTCCGGAGTGTTTTCGACTCATCGCATCATATTCGACACAACCGGCGCCCCGATTAACGACACAACTTTGTTCAGGACGTCCCGTGTCGACGCTTTCGAGTTCTACCCCAATCGGACGCGGGTATTTTTTCTCGGGCCCGACGGTATGCGTTCAATCACCAGTAGCGAACAACAGGGTAATTCAGTTGAACTCTATAGTTCGCTTCGTGATTCGATCCGCCTTCCACTCGATGCGATTAGAAGCGATATTGATTACACCGCCATGCTGGTAG
>JACZUZ010000445.1 GCA_022572905.1 Candidatus Zixiibacteriota bacterium
CTAATAGGGGCAATGCTCACAAAGCCATGCTCCGCTTCGATGCCGTCTGAATGGAGAACAAACGGATCGCTCCAGCTTTTTCCGTTATTTGTGGAAAGCGAGAAGTTCACATCATAGGAGTATGTGTCAGGGCCTGATTTTTTGAGCCAGCTCGCCATCATAGTCCCGGTCTTGGTTACTCCCAGAGTTGGGAAATCCGCCCAATTGACAAACCAATCGGCGCCTCTGGCGATCTCACCTGGCTCTGACCAGGCGCTATCACTCCAGCGTGAGAATTTCAAGGCTTGCGAGCCGTCATCCTGTTTCTCCACCCAGGAGAGATATATTTTCCCGTCATCTCCCTGGGTCAGATTTGGCTCGGCGCTTCCGGGTTGGGCCGGAGAATCGATCTCTGTGATATTACTCTTTCGCGCATCACTCTTCTCCATAGTAGAGCATGCACCCGCGAGGAAACTAATCATGAAGGCAATCGGCGAAAATACAGTTACAAATTTGGTATGTCTCATTGGCTCTTTATTCCAGTTTACTTATGCTTTGAATCCAGGGCTGTGAATCAGGTTGATTTTTTCAGCTTCATTTCCTCAAGCATACAATATATTGTCGGAACTGTAAAGACAGTGAGAAGAGCCATGGCCATCCCACCAAATGTGGGAATAGCCATCGGAACCATTATATCAGCCCCGCGTCCGGTTGACGTGAGAACAGGTATCAGCGCGAGCATCGTTGTTGCCGTTGTCATCAAAGCCGGGCGAATTCTAAGCAGTGACGCTTTCATCACTGCGTCACGAACACCGCCCACACTATTGGGCTTTAGCGCATCGAATTTTTGTTTGAGAATGGTTGAAATAACCACGCCATTGTCAGTGGCGATACCAAACAAGGCCAGAAAACCGACCCACACGGCGACACTCAAATGAATTTCCCTCATTTGAAATATGTCCCTGATGTTTGCGCCAAAAACGCCGAAATTCATGAACCAATCCTGACCATAAAGCCAGATCATAATAAATCCGCCCGACCACGCTACAAACACACCGGCGAATATCAAGAGTGTGGTAGAGAGCGACCTGAATTGCAAATAGAGGATCAGCATGATTATCATAAGCGCCAAGGGGACAACCAGCCGCAATGTTTTTTCTGCGCGCAACTGGTTCTCATATGAACCCGCGAACGCGTAGCTCACGCCCTCGGGAACCACGAGCTCGCCGGAGGAAATTTTTGAGCTGATATATTCCTGCGCCTGCAAGACAACATCAACCTCGGCGTAACCAGCCTTCATATCAAAGAGCACATACCCCAGCAAGAAAGTGTCTTCGCTTTTAATCGTTTGCGGTCCTTGGACGTAATCAATGTCAGAGAGTTGTTCAAGCGGGATTAGCGCTCCCTGCGGACCCGAAACAAGAATTCGCCCGAGGTCTTCGATGTTGTCTCTCAGCTCACGTTGATAGCGCACTCGAACAGCATATCTTTCGCGCCCTTCCACCGTCATTGTGACAGTTTTGCCGCCAAGCGCTATTTCGATGGCGTTCAAGGCCGCGCGCATCGGAACGCCGTACAAGGCCAGTTTGTCTCTGTCGAGTGTGATTTCCAGATAGGGCTTACCCACGACTCTGTCGGCGAACACTGCGGCGGGTTCAACGGACGGAACTTCTTTTAAGTATCGTTCAAGTTTCACTCCGAAGTCTTCAATTGTTCTAAGGTCGGGTCCCTTAACCTTAATTCCCATCGGAGCGCGCATTCCGCTTTGCAACATTATCAGGCGTGTTGCGATAGGTTGCAGCTTCGGCGCAAGCGTCACTCCCGGTATCTTTGAGATACGAACGATCTCTTTCCAGATATCGTCGGAGTTGTTTACTCCCGCCCAGAATTTTCTGTCCGGATTTAGCTCAGGTTCGAGCGCTTGGCGCCAGAGACGAAAGGGAATTCCGCTATTATCGGGAATTAGCCCTCCTCGGCTATTTCTCAAATACGCTCCTTGAACAAAGTACGGTTTTCCGTCGGGAGCCAGCAGAGTATCGCCGTCGGCGCCTCGGGAATATTCCACACTGTCTTCATCAAATTCGAACAGCTCGATTTCACCGTCTTCATCCTCAAGAAATTCAGAATGATAGTTGATTACTGTTTCGAACATTGACAGTGGCGCAGGGTCAAGAGCGCTTTCAACACGACCGAGCTTGCCGACCGTTTCGGAAATCTCAGGGAGCGAACTGATGAGCGCATCCTGTTTATGAAGAATATCCAGAGCTTCTCCAATTGATGCGTGTGGCATTGTGGTTGGCATAAACAGGAATGATCCCTCATCAAGCGGCGGCATGAATTGTTTTCC
>JACZUZ010000446.1 GCA_022572905.1 Candidatus Zixiibacteriota bacterium
CAAATACGGCTCGACAATTGTATGACAGCGATAGCATGTTCCAACATTGAGCGAGTGCGACTCTGTTTTTTCAAGCTGTCCGCGTGATTCGAGTTCGTTCACTATTTCTTTTCGCGCCTCAAAGCGATCAAGCCCTTTGAAGCGCCCGCCGTTTTCATTTATGTGTCCATCGAGGGTCAGTATATTGACACGGGGTAAATCGTGGCGACACCCAACTTCAAAATCATTTATGTCATGCGCGGGTGTAATCTTGAGCGCGCCCGTACCGAACTCCGGATCAACATACTCATCAGCGATTACCGGAATCTCGCGATCCATCAATGGTAAAATTACGGTCTTACCAACGTATCTGGTAAAACGTTTGTCGGTAGGATGAACCGCTAGCGCTGTGTCGCCCAGCATTGTTTCCGGGCGAGTTGTGGCTATCGTCAGATACTCATCGCTCCCAGCCAGTTTATAGCGCACATACCAGAGCGAACCGTCCTTATCAACATGCTCGACTTCATCATCGGAAAGCGATGTCTGGCACGACGGACACCAGTTGACAATTCTATTGCCGCGATAAATCAAACCCTTGTCATAGAGCCGAACGAAAACTTCCGCCACCGCACGCGAACGAGCTTCATCAAGTGTGAATGATGTGCGCTTCCAGTCAAGCGAACAACCGACCCGCCGCAACTGTCCGAGAATCGCTTCTCTGTTCTTGTAGGCCCACTCGCGAG
The DNA here is from genome assembly GCA_022572905.1 of Candidatus Zixiibacteriota bacterium. Taxonomy (GTDB): domain Bacteria; phylum Zixibacteria; class MSB-5A5; order GN15; family JACZUZ01; genus JACZUZ01. The sequence continues at coordinate 723 of JACZUZ010000446.1, forward strand.
TGCGTTCAATAAATTTCTCGCGCCCCAGTTCGCGCCGTGTTACGCCTTCCTTGGTGAGATTCTTTTCTACAATCACCTGCGTGGCAATTCCGGCGTGATCGGAACCGGGAAACCAGTTCGTCTCGTAGCCTTCCATGCGGTGTTTGCGAATCAACACATCCTGGATAGTATTATTTAGCGCATGTCCCAGATGAAGAATGTCGGTGACATTCGGCGGTGGTATGACAATCGAATATGATTTCTTATCGGTATTCGGATCGCCGTGAAAGAAGCCGGACTCTTCCCAGAAATTAATCCACTTCTCTTCAACCTCCGCTGGGGAGTATGCCTTCGACGCCGTTCCGTTGGCGGTCTTTGCTTTGGTTTCGTTGGTCATATAATATTCTTAGTCGATCCTGATCTGTTTCACACTTTCCGTATAATCGCGTTCTTGTAAAATCGCTCCCTATACGACAAAACGCGGAATAAATCCGCGTTCGAGCGTAAGACACCCTCGTCTGAAAAATATCGTCATTTGCAGGCGATGTCAATAATATCCGCCCCATCTCAAAATATAGAGCAGGGGCAAAAAAGGCCTCTGGGCTTGTGATATTGGCTCAGGAGCCTTATCTTACGAGAGCTATCATCTTGCGGCTGTGACAGTTACGTCCGCCGATGGAGAAAAATATGTCCCCAGAGAGCAAAATTCCAGAAATCCCGGATTCCAGTCTCGCGCCGTTTGAGAGGCTTTTGGCCCTGATGCGAACCCTGCGCGCGCCCGGAGGGTGCGCCTGGGACGCAAAGCAGACCCACGCCTCCCTGATTCCATATCTGATCGAAGAGGCCTATGAGCTGGTCGAAGTCATAGAGTCCAGGGATCGGGGCGAGCAGGAAGGCGCGTCTTCGCTCCAAGAAGAGTTGGGTGATTTGCTGGTGCAATTTGTTTTTCACGGTGTAATCGCCGAGGAGCGCGGGGAGTTCACCATCGACGAAACGATATCCAAAGTCTTCGACAAACTTGTTCACCGCCACCCGCATGTATTCGGCGACGACAAAGACGAACTCGACTACACTCAAGTGCGCGAGAAATGGGAAAAACGCAAACTCGAAGAAAAAAACGCCAGCGGCGCACAAAAACGCCTTCTGGAAGGTGTTCCGCACAGCATGCCCGCGCTAAATCTGGCCTACCGCTTCGGCGAGAAGGCGGGAGGAGTGGGTTTTGATTGGCCGTCAGCCGAGCCGATCTTAGAAAAAATAGAGGAAGAAATAACGGAACTGCGCGAGGAGATAAGCGCAGGCAACACGTCCAAGCAGGAAGAAGAAATCGGCGATCTTCTGTTTGTAGTGGCCTCGCTTGCGCGCAAGCTGGAGATCGACCCGGAAATGGCGCTGAAACGGTCATTGCGCAAATTCGAGAAGCGCTTTACCTATATTGAAGACAAAGTCCGCGCCTCCGGCAAGAGCTGGGACGATTTCACACTGGACGAACTTGAAGCCTGGTGGGATGAGGCGAAGGTGGTAGGGATAAGAACTTTTTAAAGGATATGATTTCGGCATGAATACAAGACCAAGGCGACGTAGAGACTTAGATAGCGGATTAAACCAAGTGCGT
>JACZUZ010000046.1 GCA_022572905.1 Candidatus Zixiibacteriota bacterium
AAAAGGAAAAAAACACTCCCGCCTGCGAGCGCTCTTCGGGCTTCATATCAAGAGCGTTCTTTCCTGCGAGTAACACTTCGCCTTCGGTAATCGTATAATTGGGATGCCCCATAAGTGCGTTTGAAAGCGATGATTTACCTGAGCCGTTTTTACCCATAAGGGCGTGCATTTCTCCCGGCATTATGGTCATAGTCACGCCCTTGACCACTTCCTTGTCCTCTACTTTAACATGGACGTTCTTGATCTCTAGAATCGGAGTCTTGTTCATAAGTTAGCTATGTCCTCCCAACCTTCATGCTTTGTTATTCTTAACACAGATTTATTGAACCCATCTGTCTTTACGCCGCCGCTTGCTCGGAGGCGGACTCAAATGGTGTCTGGTTTCCTCGTGCGTATTTGCGCATTGATTTCTTGATTAATTTGCGAGTTTGCGATTCGGTCCCGGCTAGATTTCCAATTGTTGTTCGGGTCAGGAATATGTTCAGGTGCTCAACCAAACCACCAAGGGCTCCTCTGAGCGAGCAGTCAGAATTGTGCACACATTCGGTTTTCACGCCGGGATAAAGTTCGCAGTGATTGTCAGCGATCAGAGGGCCACCCAAGACCATTAACGCTTCGCTGAGAGTTATTTCATCAGGAGATTTGGTTAGATAGTATCCTCCGGTCCGTCCGCGTGAGGCTTTTACTAAGCCGCCCTGGCGCAACTTCCGCATGACCTTACTGGCATACGGAATTGAGATCCCCTCCGTCTCAGCTATCTCCGGTATGGTCAGACCACGTCGTGATTCGTCGTCGCTTGAGGAGTACTTGGCGATACACAACAGAGCTCGCAGACCATATTCTTCCAATGCCGTAATTCTCATCTGCTCACACTCTCGATTGACTCTCTGTAATACATGTCCCTGTGTTTCCTTGCCCTATCTCTCTCGTCAAATTATACGTTTTCAATACAAGAAAGTAAAGTATAATAAGATGTATTTTCACAAAGTTTAAGAGTCGGGTAATTCATTTTTTAGCCAATCGGCCTTCCCAAAAAGCCGTATCCACATGGTACATAAATACTTACGGCGCAGTCTCTAATTTGCGCTCGCTGAGGGACAAATCGAGAAACTAAGTCAAGAAGCCACAATCCCGGTTTCCAAAATGAAATCAGATTTCAGTTGGGGGAGAAAATGACCGGGTCTGCGTAATAAATCGAGTTGCAAATCGCCTAGCGGAGCCTCTTCATAAAGACAGCCTTTGGAGAGGGGGAGTCAGTCCTGGTCTTGCCTGCCGCTAAAGGAACGCAGGATGGGTCGGTGGGGTCATCACAATAGTTAAAGAGAATGGGAGGGCAAACATCGGTTGTATTGACAGTATCCAAGGAGCCGTCGGGAAGAATATTGAAGACATGCCACCAAGGGCCATTGGACAGTGACGGAGCGTCAAATGTCGCTATCTTGTTCTGGCCTTCAAATACTTCGATTCTCGCGCCCGATAGTGGGAGTCCTATGTCTCCTTCAAATTCCTGCGAGTAGTTGTGAACTGCGAATCGACAAGTATCAGACAGGCTATCCAGAGTCATTGTTTCCGGACCAAAACTATCGATATCATCCAGGTCAAGCACGGCCACATTTGGCGCGGAGCTTGGAAATGAATTACACCAGTATGTGTGGAATCCGCCTGTCCAGACGTGGGCGTCCAGATCGAAGGGCAATAAATTCCAGGTAAGAACAAAGCGGTACTGTCCGGAGATCAGTGTTGCGGATAGGGCGAAATTCACTTCCGACGACCCGCCACCCGCTACGCAGATATTCTTTGTGGAAACAAAATGCCCGATAAGCGATGCCCTAATCTCATAGTTTCCAGCCGGAACCAGCGCGATAGTATAGAAGCCATTTATATCGGTTGTCGCTCCCAAGGCAGTTCCGGTTAATGAAACTGAAGCGCCAACCAGTGGACCACCTCCCACCGCGTCAATTACAGTACCTGTAATTGTGGCCGTATTACCGATGATGGAAGTCACATTGACCTGCAGTGATTGCGAAGCGCTACCGGCCTGGATAAATGCGATCGAAAACGAGCCGGACCCGGCCGCGATGGCCGCGGCGTTATCATCGACAAATACGGTGATTGTGGCGGGAGTTCTGCCCGACAGACTTCCCAATGATAACCAGTTGAGATTTTCTACCACATTAAAAACAAGATTGTTCCCTCCCGCTTCCTGAACGAAGAATTGTTGGGCGGCGAAAATACATCCACCGGAATCGACAGCAAAAGTAAATTCAACGGGATTGATCAGTAGATAGTTTGAAATTACATTAACGCCTTTAATTCTGAGCGCAGTAATGTGGGAATTTATTGAAATGGAGTCCAAAGGGTTGGACGAGATATTTACTAAATCTCCCCCGCCCAGTCCTGAATTCGCGAGAAGAGGAGCGATGTCGATGATCTGGTTAAACTCCAAGACCAGTTGATTCAGACCTGTCAGCCCGTTCAGGGAGGTGATATCCATGATCTGGTTTTTTTGCAAGTCCAGAAGCGCCAGCCCCGTCAGTCCAGCCAGCGGAGTGACGTCAATGATCTGGTTTACACCCAACTGCAGTTGTGCCAGTCCAGTAAGTCCGGCCAACGGGGAGATGTCAATAATCTGGTTTCCCGGCAAACTCAGAATTACCAGTCCAGTCAGTCCGGCAATCGGGCTGATATCTATGATCTGGTTTCCCAACAAGTCCAGATTTGTCAGACTTGTCATCCCGGCCAGCGGGCTGATGACCATGATCTGGTTAATACGCAATTCTAGAGTTATTAGACCTGTCAGTCCAGCCAGAGGACTAATGTCGCTGATCTCGTTTTGCCCCAGATCTAGAGTAATCAGACCTGTCAACCCACTCAGAGAGCTGATGTCCGCGATATTATTTATATTCAAGTCTAGATCTGTCAGACCTGTCAGCCCAGCCAGCGGGCTGATGTCGCTAATCTGGTTAAGACTTAGGTTTAAGGAAACAAGTCCTGTCAGATTCTCGAGTCCGGAAAGGTCTATGATCTTACGACCAGAGCTTCCGCGGGCTTCCAGCGTATTTATCGTATCGACTTGCGACTTGAAAATCGGCGCCGTGTCTCCCGGAGGGCGGCCGAGGGCTTCGCGGATGACCGAGTCAAGGACGGAATCGGGGAATGTGACAGTTGGATCTGACGGCTCTGTTATGGTCAGTTCTACGTAAACAAACACCGGCGAGTTAGCGGCGCCAGCCGCTGTCACGGTAATAGCGCCGGTTCGCGTCCCCGGCGGCAAGCCGGTGGTGTCAACTTCAACTTCGAGAAAATTGGGGTTTTCTGTCGGAAATAGTACTATCCAGCTTGAGTCTGCGGCTGCCTGGATGGAGCCCAGGAAGTTTCCGGCGGCTTCTCCAATTACGATCGCTTGCTTTGCGCCAGTGGCTGTTCCACCACGCTCGAAGAACAACGAATCCGGTTCGGTGATAAGGTAGTTTGAGGTTACATTGACTCCCCGGGCAGTCAATACAGAAATGAGCGAATCTATGGATACAGCGCTAAGGGGGTTGTCCCTAAGTTTTACAATGTCTCCAAGAGCAAGACTATCATTATTCGCCAGTGGCGTGATGTCCGCGATCTGGTTATTATCCAAGAGCAGAAGCGATAGTTCTGTCAGTCCAGCCAGGGAAGAGATGTCAATGATCTGATTTCCAGCCGACCTCAGAGTTGCCAGTACTGTCATTCCAGCTAACGGATTAATGTCAATTATCTGGTTACTAGTCAGTTCCAGAAAAAACAGAAGTGTCAGCCCACTCAGCGGGGTGATATCAATGATCTGATTTACTTTCAAGTCCAGAACTGTCAGGTCTGTTAGTCCAGCCAGCGAAGTTATGTTAATGATCTGGTTTCCGGCCATCCTCAGAAACGTCAGTCCTGTCAGTCCAGCCAGCGGGGTGATGTCGCTGATCTGGTTAACACTCAAGCTCAGAACTGACAGACCTGTCAGCCCAGCCAGCGGGCTTACGTCGCTGATCTGGTTACTTCCCAGATCTAGAGTTGTCAGACCTGTCAACCCATTCAGTGGGCTAATGTCGCTGATCGTGTTATTATTCAGGTCTAGAGATTTTAGACCTGTCAGGTTTTCAAGTCCGGTAAGGTCAATGATGAAACGACCAAGGAGTCCACTGGCATCCAGCGTGTCTATCGTCTCCACTTCCGACTTAAAGATTGGTAGCGTGTCTCCCCCAGAGCGACCGAGGGCATCGCGGATGATGGCGTCAAGGAAGGGATCGGGGAAAGTCACAGTGGGGTCTTCCGGCGCTGTTACTTCAAATCTTATGTATACTCGCTCCGAAGAGTTCGCCACTTGTGGTGACGAAACATCTATGACTTCTGTATACAAGCCTGCTGAGAGATCAGCCGGGTTAACCGTAATAGACACAGTTGCGGGAGTTATTCCAACTCTGGGTGTATCTATTAGCCAGAAAGACTTATGGAACGTTTCAAAAGTTATGGCTGGACCGGACGGGTCCCTATCTACTGTGAATGTTTGCGCCGGGGGACTATTTCCAAATTCAATCGCGGTGAAGAACAGAGTGTCAGGGGAAACAACTAATCTTGGGCAGTCAGTATTGAGCGGCTCGACATCAAATGTTCTTTCAGGTGAAAAGGCAGACCAGACGCCGCCCACCATTGCGCGAACTTTCCAGCGCCAGTCGAGGAGATTTGCATTAGAAATGAATCCTCCCAGACTAGAATGGAAACTGGACGGACTAATAAATGTGTCTATTACTGGGTTTTGCGCCGCGTTATTCTTTATGAATAGTTCATATACTGTAGCGCCACTAACATCAGACCAGTCAAAGTTCCAAATCACGCTATCCGAAGTGACTTCCCCGTCGTTGCAACTGTTATCGAGTACGTCGCCATTTTCTGGAGAAAGCAAGATTGGCGGAGATACCGTATCCCGAACCTCAATATCTCCGTAGCAACACTCGAATTCGGTTTCGAACACTGCGCGATAGATTCCGGGTGGGACTCGAGTCTCAGTGTTGTCAGTCAGATCCCAGGTGACCACACCACCAATCAGCCCGACGCTATCTTCATAGAGAGTTCTGATTACCTTAGCGGCCCCATTAAAATATTTATAAATCCGTACAGCCACATGACCCTGTTCCCTCGTTCCGAATTGAAGCGTTACGCTGGACGTAGCCGGATTGGGGAAGGCTGGTGCGAATAAGAAGGTATCGAATTCGCTTACACACCAATCACGCGGATCAATGGAGTCCAGAACGTCGCCGATTTCATTTGTCTTTGTTATTCCGGTGAATCCATCTATTCCGACAGTCCAGAACCTGGCGTCGCTTTCTACGATCACAACATTGCCAGCGTCTACGGCCAAAATCTCGTATTCATACAGGACATCTTCATCGAGCCGCGCAACCTGCAGAGAGATATAAGTCGTACCTGTATTGTCGCCAAGATTAACAGTCGTGTCATTCTGCCTGTATATCCAAAGATAGGAATCAGAACTATCACTAGACACATTAAAATTATCTCTGATGAGAACAATCACATATGATTCGGCGTCATTTACGGGATCCCAGCTGAATGTGGGAGTTAGGCTCGCGAAACCACAGTCTTTTGGCGAAAGACCGGTTATGGAACTACTTCTCAATCTCTCAAGTACAGACGCCGGCGTTACACTGACGGTATCTGAAGGTTTGCTTTCAATATCGTCCGTGCTAACCGTGGTGACATAATACTGGAACTGATTAAGCGATGTAGTGTCCAGCGAAAGATCTGCGAAGACGAACAAGTTCGGGAAATCAGACTCTGAAGTGATGATAAGAAAATCATTTAACCTTTGGAAAACTCCCCCGGTACTTTTGTATATGTTAAATCCTTTTGTGACATACGCGGTAGACGGCTCAGGACTCAACCAGGCTATGCCAAATTCAAGCGGTTCTTGAAATTCAAAGAAGCCCTCATAGTTTTCAAAGAATCCGATTGGACTTCGGGGAGGGTCAGGAATCCCAAATGGAATCACGAGATCGGCCAGAGTTCGAACGGTCGCTCCATCGGTAAACACAGAGTCGAGATTTAACACGATGTCTGTAGAAATGCTCAGGAGAGACAAATCGATAGAGAAGCTATCTACTACAGTCCCCGGTGATTTTATTAGAAAATTGTGAGTGGTGATAACAGTACCAGCGCTGTCAGTTATGATTGGGATTTCGTAAATAACGCCAAAGAGTGAGCTATCTGTTTGTTGAGCCTTGCTTGCCCCACCTCCCAATGATGGCAATCCGATAATCTGGAGCTTAGTAGTATCAAAGATTAAGTAGTATTCAACTTGAGCCAGTCCATCGAAGTTGTGCGCGCGAACATCCAATGAAAACGTGGCCAGCGAATCCAATTCCTGGAATCGAGGTGAAAGCCTCACTGTCGGCGGCACGGGAAAAAGTGTTACTTCGTTCTCGACTGTGGCGCCGGCGGTAATTGTGACAAAGACTACTCCCTCATAAAATACCGTTTCAAGATCGAAACTAATAACCTGTAGCGTCAACTTGCGATTGACACCGGCGGGAACATTCTCGACAGTACCCACCAAAAACCCGTCAACCAGATCAAGAGGCGCGATGATAGTTTCCATGTCGTCGGCTGTTATAATGACCCGAAAGATCAGATCGTGCTCAGAAATGACTTTTGCCAATCCAACATCAATTTGGAAGTTAGTTTCCAAACCTTTAGATTCGTCCAGAATTCGTTCCGAACAGGTTATGAAAACCACGCCGACAAGAATAGTCAGGACAGGAATAAAGAATTTTCTTAGTAGTGAGGACATACTATTCATACAACTTTAAAACCCGCTCGAAACTTACAAGGTTGAGCTTAAGCCTACGCTGATTTGAATACCCTGGATGTCAATTGCATTGTCGTCGCCGTCGCCGGTCAAGAATTTCGTGCTAATTGAAATACTTGATGCCTCGCCGATCTTACTCCCCCAAGCCGCCCCAAAGCCTATGATGTGTGAATTACCGAGACGATCCGGACCTGTTAGCTCATTTTCGGATACGAGACGCACTTCAAACGATGGCTGGAGATACCAACCACTTCTGAAAGTCCTCCGAAAGCTGACAAAACCAAAGAATTCATTACCAAACAGTTGTAGCTGTTCAGAAATAGTGTTATCGGCGTCATAGGTGCGGTTTCTGCCGCGTAATACGTAGCGCAGAGCGATATCGGCGCGATAAGCGCCCCGGCGATAGCGGTCACCAATTCGAACAGTAAGTTGCGGGCTCTGACGAAAAACTTTTGCCTCCTGCGAAACACTATTAGGAGGCCCTGTTTCGGTAGTCAATTTATCCGCAGTGTAGATTGACGCAGACATATCACCATAGAAAATATTGTTCTTTGCTTGCCAGTCCGCTCCGGCTGTAAAGCTGAAGATTTCACCCGGATCATAATCGCCCTGATTGCGGTATGGCTCATATGAGCCGGTATGCTCATACATGAATCCGTACGATGTTCGCGCCATACCAATATTTGTCGCTCCCCCGACAAGTACATTGAATCCCCAGCCCTGACCAAATCTTCTGATAGGGAAATTCAGGAAATTTTCCGAGAGTAGATTTATTATTACTGTGTCCACCCCAAAGTTAAGCTTACGCTTTCCGGTGGGCAAATTCGCTCCGGCGCTAAACAGGAGCCTGTCGTTCAGGAAAGATCTGCTGAGTTGAACCCGCGCGTCGGTTGTTCCATTGAGATCATAATCCTGCTTAATCGTTTCGACGCCATTGCGCGATCCCGCCATATAGAAGCGAAGTTCAAAATTTTCTCTTAGCGGTACGAGACCGCTGACGGGAATAACGAGTTGTGAAATCTGCATAAGGCCGGAGCCATCATCAATATGCCAGTGATAATAACTTGAGCGAATGCTTATCGTAGCGGGCTTTCCATCTACGATCTGTCCCCAGACGCCAGAAGAAACACTCAGCGACAAGACTGTAGCTAGAATTGTTCCAGACGTAACTTTCAAAATCGTTTTTTTCAAGCTATTTTCCACCGACGTTTCCCGTAACTTTCACACTTCCGACAGGAATGACTGGAGGTTTATTTGGTGTGGTTTCTGTTGTTGGTTGATCGCCAGTGATCGCACCGGTATTTTCGACAATCCCGCCTAGTCTTGAGCCGAGGTCAGCTAGACCTCCGAGTGTTTGCGATTGAACTACGCTTTCGAACTCAGCGTCCGCGGCCAAAGCAAGGGTCGCGTCGAGTTGCTCGCTAGCCTCGGAAAAACTATTGTCGGCCGATTTCGCCTGCTCAAATTGTGTTTGAGCGGCTACAAATTTACCCTGGCGCTGTAGTGACAAGCCACGACAGTAGGCCAGAAATGCGTCATACGAATGAGTGGGAAGTTTTTCAAGCTCCTTCAATTCTTCAGGTGTTGGGACCACACCCAACTCTTCCAAAATTTGGTAAACAAACGCTTTTTCGAGTTCGAAGAGTTTCTTAAGTTTGCCTTCTTCGCTGTCGGGAGTCTTTTCGCTTCCGTCGGTTGTATTTATGATCGTGCCTCCCAGAAGCAAATAATCTTCCTCGGGGCTGGTAACAAAACCTGTGATAACTCTATAGCTACCCAGAAGGCGACCAACGCGTGGCGCATTGGCGCGATCGGTAACACCGCGCTCCGCAAGATCAAGCTCATTCATGAGAGCCTGCAGCCGTAATCTTTCTATGACAGTCAGAGATTTAACCTTTGTCAGGTCAATGGAGATAAACTCAGCCAGACCTACTGCCAGGGGCGCTAGCTCCGGCCCAAGAGATGAACCATCAAAATCATAGACTGCGATTGTGTTAGTGGGAATTGTGTCGACATCAATCGCGTCCTCGTTGGCGAGAATTTTATCTATAAAGTCGCGCCGAGCAATTAGCTCCTGACGGGTTTTGATTCGCGACACAAGTGCGCTGGGAGGATTGAGCTCAAGAGCCGAACGATGCGCCAATAGAGCGTTACCCCAATTTCTTTGTTTTTCGTACGTCAATCCCAGGAATAGCTTGGTTCGCGCGTCGGCATGAAGAGAATCAGCCTGAGAGAGAACTCTCAACGCCTCGGTATAATTCTGCAGTTCATAATAGGCTATTCCCAATTCGCGCCACGCATAATGATCAAGAGGGTCGGACTCAATCTTGGCGGTGAATTTCTCGATAGCTTTCTGATAATCACCGGCGTCGGATAGTTTCCGTCCTTGCATATAGGCGTTACCGGCGCAACCGCTAAGAGCGAAAATCGACAATACCGACAATACTATTATATATCGCAAATATATAGTGAACGGATTGGGGCGTATATTTATATACGAGCGTATATTGAGGCGAGGAGTCATAATTAG
>JACZUZ010000447.1 GCA_022572905.1 Candidatus Zixiibacteriota bacterium
GAGGGGGCATACACCCGAATCAGAGGCGGGGGTGGTTGAGATAAGAGAGGCTCAGGGTCTTGTATGGCGTTCATCAATCAGGTGGTGACGAGTGTGGAGTCTCGATTTCCAACGCACTTCGAACTTGTTGAATCTTAGAACTATTCAGTGCCATTCCAGGAACGATATTCGAGGCCAGTTTCTAAACAAAGTTTTGCCAAATCCGTGTTAGAGTCCTGAGTGACAACGATACCTGCCGTTTTCAGATTCGTGACAGACCTGCAACCGACTTGGTCGAATATCAGAACAGTGATCTTGCGATAATTGACACTGATCTGTGGAAATCAGTGCTCGAGCGTATTGAAGTAAACGCTGAAAAATACGCGCAAGGAATACGGACGCCCAGAAAGAATTACTTACTCTCTGGATTGATGAAGTGTTGGGTGTGTGGCGCCAATCTAACCATCGTTCACGGTGGACGTTCCGAGAAAGCCAAATATGGATGTGCGTTCAATTGGCGCCGAGGTAAGAAGGCGTGTACGAATAATATATTGATTCGCAGAATCGAAATCGAACATAGAGTCCTTGGAGCCATAAAAGACAAAGTTTTGAATCCTCGTTCAATTCGGCGGATAGTCGACTTAGTCAATGACAAGCTCAGAGGAGCGATGACTGGAATTAAATACGAGCGTGGAGATCTCGAGCAACGAACGGCAAAATTGAATGCGGAGATCAACAATTTAGTCCAAGCGATTGCGGGTACGGGCGACTCTTCCGGTCACATCCTCACTGCCATCAAGATCAAAGAATCTGAACTCTCCGATTTACTTTCAAGACTTGAGGCCATTTCGAAAAAGAAACACCTAAAGGAATTAAAGATCGATGCCAGGTATGTTGTCAAGTGGATGAATCAATTGGCTGAACTGGTGAAGGTGGATGTGATTCGCGCACGTCTCGGAATCAAAAATCTCGTCGGAACACTAATAGCAAAACCGATTACTCGACACGGATTAACCGGTATGTTACTTGTCGGAAATCCTAAACTTGAGGGTATTTTGGGAATTGTTGGTGGAGCTTCCACTTCGAATGGTAGCGGGGGCCCGCAATTACGCCAAGTGGAAAGTCATATCCCGAAGATCGAGGTGTTCGTCAAGGCCGCATAAGCCCTTGGCTAGTAGGTGCTTATTGAGTTTTTGGTCGAAGTGAAAAGAGCTATCATCTCATGTCGAGTCGCTCCCATGCACCCCGGTGTGATGTTGTCAGTAGAGGGCAAAGAAAAATTTTTCTCAGATTTTCTCTTGAGTTCAACTCACTCAGAAATCACATTGGAAGTAAAGAGCTTGCTCAAATCGTCACTCCCCCCAAATTTCTCATTAAATCTGAATCAAAAACGTGGGGCAGACCAGTCTCGCTTTAGACGACTCTTGCTCCCTGGTTTCGGAACTGCCGACGCACTCCGCTGGAAATTAATAACCAAGTGAACTGTAAAGTTGGTAGTGGGTCACTTTGAATTATTCTGTGGTTGACGCTTCGGATTCTTGGTATATCTTTAGAGTATGCCAAACCATACAGGCAAGAAGCGTCCGCGTGACCCGAATGAGCTTGCCAAGCAATTAGTAGACGAAGCCACAAACGAGGAATCAGACAGCGATTCCGAAGACTCGGAAGCGGAAGAGAGTCCTAAAGCCAAGAGTGGCAGGAAGGGCGGTCTCAAAGGTGGGCGGGCGCGGGCTGAGAAGCTGACCCCGGAAGAGCGGAAGGAAATTGCCGAGAAGGCCGCACGCGCTCGATGGGGCGAGAAGACTTAGCTTTACTTTTTGACTTTCTTTTGATTTCCCTTTCTGCTACATCTTGGCCAAAGTTTAATTCCAACGGAATCAGCTTGCCGTTATTGGTATTATCATTATAGCTATCCACATCGGTCTTCAATTGGAAACATTCACCAACAATGTGTTTTCTACGATAATGAACGTTCATGGTGAACTTCTTTCGGCTCATTATCCTACTGTCGCCCCATAGCGATGTTTGTTTGCCGTCTCTTGTCCGAACAATTGCTAACTTGGTTCTGACCTGCCTGCCCTGAGGGTCTTTGTAATACTCTTCCCGTAATGCTGGTCCAAGTTCTTGCTTGAACTGTTTTCTTAGGCTTTCTTGGGTCGGTCCCCACTTTCGATTCTGGTAAGCCCATTCAAACATCAAGTCTGGCGCAATCTCCGTCTCGCCCATTGCTCGCAAATACTCGTTGGCAAGTTCTTGCATCGCTTTGATCCTTCTGGCCATTAGATAGTCTCCTTCGTCATAATGAAGTGTCCCCATCCATCGGTGACA
>JACZUZ010000448.1:0-1003 GCA_022572905.1 Candidatus Zixiibacteriota bacterium
ATATCATAATAAATCAAGAGAAGTTTTTCCCTCTCCTCCTCACTCCGTACGTCCTGGATTATAGCAGCTATTCCGCTAAGCACGCCCTAGGCCCGCAGGAATTGAAATTTACGCTGACTAATCTTTCCGAAGAGGACATAAACCTGAGAGTTGCGGAATTTCCCACTGAAATCATGGATATCGAATTTCCCGACAAACTCAAAGCAGGCGAAACTTTTGAGGGAATGGCAAAGATCAGGAAAGAGTACCATAAGAAAGAGTTGGCCACGTCGGTAACTCTCGAGGTCAACGAGAGCGAAATGTTCCGCATGACAATCCCTATTTGGAGGAGAATAAGTCGCGACCTGTGGTATCAATTGGACTTGCCCGAAGACTCCAGATGAGCGTCTGGGGCTTCCAGCGGGAGGCCTCTTTTCCTGGAACAAAATGCGACTCTTGCAAGTAAGATGATAGAAAGAGACTAAAGAGAATTTAAGGTTTTTCAAATTCTGACGAAATCATGAATTGACACAAGAAAAGTGGCTTCACGGCCCTGGAGATAGAGAGACTCCTTGACAGAAACCAGAGCTTTTGGTTTATTTGAAAAGTCTGGCCACTTGCAGAGGAGCTAGTTCGGGAAAGCCGAAGACCCTATTTGAAGCGAACCCGAAATAGTTTGATATTTGGCTGACAGGAATTAACAGAAAGAGAAGACCGAGGATTTGAATTGATGAGAACTGACATGATGAAAATCAAGGCCAAGCTACTGACTGCCGTCATAATCGCTTCTTTGCTTTGTCTTGCGATAGCCCAGGCTGAACCAAATTTGACAATACCGAATTCAAAATTTGATTTCGGTTTCGCGCCGCAAAATTCGAAGCTGACACATGTGTTCTGGCTTAAGTCTACTGGAACAGACTCACTTTTTATCGACAAAATAGTGCCTGGCTGAGGATGCACTAAGGCTCCTCTCGATAAAGAGAGGATCGCTGTCGGTGACAGCGCAAAACTAGAGATAATCTTC
>JACZUZ010000448.1:1013-2299 GCA_022572905.1 Candidatus Zixiibacteriota bacterium
ACGAGATGCGGATCAGCTTCTACGGTATGAGCAAAGAGACCTACGAAACGGTGATGGTGGGGTTGAAGTTCGAGACAACCATGCGGAATCTCCAAGGTTTCCTGGATATCCGGCAGGAATTGGTTACCAAGCGTCCGCGAATAACTACTATCGGCAGCTCAATTCCCAGGAGTGTCCAAATTTCCGCCCATGTAGTCGTAAATCCTGATTCGACTTATCCCGTAGTTATTGAGCCCTACAAGATTGACATATCGCAGTATGGTGAAAAGGTGCGCAGAGAAGCCGAATTCACACTAAAGAATAGGTCTGACGTAAAACTGAAGGTTGAGATAATTGATTTTCCGAGCGCCATTTTTGAACTCGACTTAGATGACGAAATCGCCGCTAACGGAGAAATTGTCGGTAAACTGAAGCTAAAAAGTGGTTATATCGAAAAATCATTCGAAAAATCAATGACTTTTGCTGTGATCCCTGCGGACAGCGATAAGCCCATTCGCTTCTCAATTCCGCTCAAGCGGGCTTATCGTAAAATCACGAGAAAAACTGATTCGCTGGCCACTGTGGCTGGAAAAGGATCGAAATAGATTAAATCAGATTTCAGGCTTAGCATTGCTGGAGTCGAAGCGCCAAAAATATAGATTCTTGAAGGCGTCATACAAATGGCGCCTTTTTTGTTTTTTTGATCAGCCCCCACTGGCGCGAAATATCGTATTTATGCGGGATTCAAGTTGTCTATCAAAGCGCTCGCCCTTCGCATTGGAATGTTCAAGCCGGTAATAGCCGTAGCCATTTTCATCAGAGAAAATAAAATAAACTCCCCCCTGAATTCTATCGTAGTCCCATCTTTCCCAGGCGCCGAATCCGGTGATGTCGTTGCTGATACTCGGCATTGGCATATTAATGACATTGTCGGGAACTCCGTATTTCATAATAACTCTACCCCGATCGCTTTTCCAACCATCTCTCAATTTGCTTGAATATGAGAACTTGTCATTGGCGTATGTAAAGCGTTCCAGCGCATCATCCAACTCTTCGTTCTCTTTCGTGGAAAGATCCGGGTCGCGACTACGCCAGAACTCAATGATGAATGCTCTTTTGCCTTTCAGGGTCAGGTTTTCATGTTCTCTTCTTTGTGGTGGCCGCATGATCCAATATGTCAGATCTCTCAAGTATTGTATGTCTGCGGTATCAAGAAAACTAAATGACTTAACTGTTCTCTCAATAGGTTTGGGAACGGTGACAACCCGAGGTGGAGCGGGTCGATAGAATGTTAGCGCCCTTGTAGC
>JACZUZ010000449.1 GCA_022572905.1 Candidatus Zixiibacteriota bacterium
GACCAGAATGTACGATGAGTAATCATTCCAGGACTCCGGCCCCGGCGATTCAGCGAATGTTATTCCATAGGCGCCCACAAATCGAATGTAAACGTCGTACAATGAATCACCGCCGAACACTCCGTCGCTTGGAGGCAAAAGAAAACCTAGAGTGTTGTGATAATAATTCCATGAACTGTCGAAGGACATTGCGGCGAGGTCGATGAAATCGGGAATACTGTTAGCGTCATCATCTGCCATCGAGACTCCGTGAAAACCGGATGAGTCATAATGAATCTTGAAAAACCCGCCCGGCGAGACATAGTGGGTGTCGGTAGCTGGTCGCGCGAAGAATCCTGCGGCAAGCGCTTGTTGGTCGTTCGTGAGTTCGGACCAGCGCTTTTTCACTTCAAGGACAATATCTGTGCCGCATTTTAGGGGAGCGCCATGAACGCCCTCAACAGCATAGGCCGCAGGAAAGCTAGGTTGATCCAGGAGATACTGAAGCTTAAGTGTTAAGCGCTCTCCCTCGGAAATCTTCCCGCTCTGATAGGCGGATTCCACTATCGCCAGAGGCGAAAGCGCCTGCCTATTGGCATGCAATTTAAGGCGATCTGAAGCCAGGGAACTCGATGAAAGCACGATCCCCAACGCTATGCAAAGCAACGTTCTCTTGCTCATACTATTACTACACAACAACTTACGACTCCCGCTCATACTTGAGGCCAATCCTCTAAGTGCAAAATATCGGCCATATGTAAAACCTATATGTAAAAAAATCTAAGCGCAACGGACGAGGCGAAACACGAGGTAACTAGTGGCCTCATACCAAGTTATTACAACGCTGGGGAGTGTCAAGCGGTTTCCGCCGATGGCCGGCTAATTCACAATACTTATCTGGTTAAATCTTCCTCAATACGACGATGGGGCGGGATATCTTTTGAGCGGTTTTGGAATATTTTTCAAGAGGATCCGCAAGATTCCAATTATTCCACCACCCGATAAACTCCCAATCCTTGTGAGCGGAAACAAACAACAGAAACTCCTGTGGGTAGATCGCTTTCTTGATTTCGGAGCCACTTATTCGAACTCGCTTACCGTTGTCGTTTATGTCGAAAGTAATGACTTCCTCAAATACTTGCTCGGCGAGGTCCAGCGGCTTCCACTTTACATTGGTCGATACTTTTATCCCCGCTTCTTCCATATCCCATGAGCTTCCTTCATCATTTTCATGATGGCCTTCAAACTGAATGCACCAGTCTAGCAAATACAACCCGCCGGATTTTACGGCGCAGGCTACAGCGCTGAAATGACTTGCCAGCTCGGAATTGCTTTTTACAGAAAGAGAGCCGAGCATGATATAGGCGAAATCGACTTGTTCATTGATTTTGAAATCGACCATGTCCGCGCGAATTATTTCGGCGTCAATTCCAGATTCTACTGCACGATCTCGACTGTATTTTAACATTTCTTCATTCAGATCAAGACCGACGTATTTGTATCCGCGCCGCGCCAGTTCCATCATATGCGGGCAAGCGCCGCAGGCAATTTCTAGAACGGATTTGACCCGGATATTTGAATAGCGCTTGAATAGCTCTTCAAACACATCCACTTCGGCAATGATGTCTCTGAAACTAAATGCAATCTCGTAGTAGCGTGCGTTGTTGTAGGTATCGGACATATTGAACTACTCTCGTTGCGGTAAAGTATTTCGTGGGCGGCAGATGTCCACATCTGCCCCTGAAGTTAGTCTAAATAGTCTTCGTAGGTCAGTACCCGCAGGGTCGGCGCCACCCGGCAATACGGTTACATAAATAATCGATAATCATAAACATCATTTACTAACCCTGGAGTCAATTTGACGACTTCAGCAAATTTACTCGAGTACACAATAGTTACTGGTAATGTCTTGTACAAGGTATTGTTATTCCAGTCAACTTTAGTGAGCGCAAGGATGCTTGAACAGGTATCGTGCCACCCACCCTCACCAGAGAAACGCCGCAACATGATCGGTGATGGAAGCGGCTTAAGAGCAGCTTCCTTAAACACCATCTGATTCTGGTCTCGCTGATTTACGCCTTTCACACTTCCTTGTGTCCACAACAGACATTCGGAACCCGATAAAGGTTGGTAGAGGCCTCGATCAATAGGATAGTTTGCGGCATGCACTCTGCCGCTCGGACCATCAACTTTCAACCCGTACCAGCTTGTTGCCCGTATGATCTGCACAAGTTCAACTTCAGTGTTTTTGCCAAAGGCATCCAGCGCTCCTTGTATTTCTTCTTCTGCAAAATGCGTTGTCTTGTG
>JACZUZ010000450.1 GCA_022572905.1 Candidatus Zixiibacteriota bacterium
CGGATAGAACTCAACTCCCCGGTCCAAAAACGCGTCGGGCGTTGTCTTACTGGGCGCAGTTAAAAACGCCAGGGCGACAAGCGCTAGCGCCGATACAGCGAATATGATTGTCTTCTTATTTTCTTCCATTCCTGATGATCACTATAGAATAATCTCTATAGAATAATTGCTATAGGTTGTCTTTCAGCTTCTAAGTCTTCTTGCCGCGGCGGCTCCTTCAGTTTCGCGTTTGCGTCTGCGCGCGAAAATTCGCAACCCGATCAGCAGAGCGGGAATCGGCGGAAGCGCCACCGCAAGTGTCTTTATTCGATTTTGGATATTTCGAATATCGATTTCCATTTTTTCGCGGCTGGCTTGAACTTTCGATTCCCGAGTCGCTTCGATTTTAGCCCTTAACGCCTCGAATTTTCTATTCTCCGCTTCCTGAAGATTCTTGGACATCACCTGTTTGGTTTGGTCGTCGAGATCATCGCGATTGCGTACTGCGGCTACCTTGTCATTCAGCCTTTTCTGTGCGTCGAGGAGAGCCGTTTGCGCATCCAGCTCCGCTTTCTTTTCATTCTCTATTCTTCTCTCGGAAAATTCACGAACTTGATCTTCGATAGTGACTAGTGTGCGATGTTTGATTCTCTTCTTTCGCAGATTAACAAACGAAGTGTCGCCAGTCAGATTATCCATGCAGTTCAGGAAGAAAGTGATATTATCTAATGTCAGTGTTTCTATTCCCAGATTTCGAATCTGAAAAAACTGACTTGAGATAAAATCAAGATCAGCCACAACGATTACATTCAGCTTATTAGCGCCTTCCTCGAGTTTACTCAGCGCAGTAGAGTCGCTGGAAGGTATTTCGCCTTTTATGGACGCCGCGAAAATATATTCGGTTGGTGTTGGCGCTCCCCGGCGCGGGTTGCGATTCATTGAAACCCCAAAGAAACTCCTCTGCACCAGTTGTTGCCAGTTCAGGTTCCCGGACACGGGGCTGGATGTTAGCAGCGGCGTGAAAGTAATTCCGGGCTGCGTGATCGGGTTGAGATATCCGGGGTAAAGTAAAACCAGCTCCTGCAATCCCGATGTTACCGAGCTGTTTTGATTGAACGGAACTTGCGCGCCGCTTTTAGCGCCCACAAAAACGACTTCGGGCGGTAGATGGGCGAAGTCAGGATGCGGATTGTAGGAATCCCAGATAATCGAAGCCTTGCTCCATGAGATTCCGATTGAATTCATTAGTCCGTATACATTGCCTTTCGGGTCCGGTTGCGGTCCCTGGCTACGCATAAACGGATTAGTCTGGGCTCCGCTTTCCTGCACAGGAGAAAGACCAATATTAACTGTGGGCAACGGATCGATCAAAAGCAATGTGGGATTGCCGCTTAGCATGTAATCTTTTAGATTGTCCATTTCAGTTTGCGGAAGAGAAGAGGGCAAGGCCACAACAAGACCATCAAGCTCTTCGGTGATAGGCTCTGCCGCGGAAATTTGCACAACTTCGTACTGGCGCTGTAGCTCCTTGATGACTTGCCAGGGCTGTGAGCTCGCCATGCTTTGAAAATCAAATCCGCCGAAAATTTTCAACGGAGTAATAAGAACACCAACCTTCTTGCGATTGGTCTCGGCTACCATGCGCACGCTCCTGATAAGCTCATATTCGACAGACATTCCCCTCTCGATAAAGGGAATAACTTCCTCCCGGGCGCCACAGGTGATGGCAACGCCCAAATAAATCTGCGTTGTTTGAGTGCGCGCTCCTTCGGCGCTAATTAATTCGCGGGGCTGAATGCCAAATTTGTCTCGTGCATCGAGGGCTTCTTCTGTGAACGGTTCGGTTTCGTGCACGATCACCTGCACCCGATCACCGGCGACAGCGTCGATCTCGCGCAGGTAACTCAAAACATTCTTGCGTGTTTGCACCAGATTCTGCGGTACGTCTTTGCTTATGTACGCCTGTATGAAAACCGGTCTATCTTCGTTCAATTGGCTCAATAGCATTTTGGATTCACCCGAGAGCGAATGAAGCCCTTCGGCGGTGGCGTCAATTCTAAAACTCGCATGAGCGAGGATGGCGTTAACGCTTATCGCCCCGATAACCACAGCTGCTGACCTAGCCCAGTGGTGAACGGGCGTCGACCACGAGTCTCTTTGCCTGATCCAGCGCCTGCGACCCAGAACCGCAACATTCAGGTAAATCGCAACGCTTACTATTGATGCAAAATAGATCAACCCCGCGCCTGTAATAGCGCCACGGCTGAAATCTTCAAAATGACCGACTACGACACCAAGGGAC
>JACZUZ010000451.1 GCA_022572905.1 Candidatus Zixiibacteriota bacterium
TAAGTGGTCGGGCAGTTATCTGCGCTGCCGATGATGTTATCGCAATCAGTATCTTCGCCGCAATCAAGAGGAAAAGCTCCGATATCGTTTCGAGAACCTTGGAGGTCGTTATATTGCGGATCGGGATTACCAGCATCGACGCAGGGAGAGTTTCCAGCGAGACGATAGTCACCATTGGTCGGATCAACGAATATTGGGTCCAAGCTGATATCATTAGGACCCGGAAGCACATTGAGAGTGTAATCCGGGTTGTTATTGTAAACATTATTGTAATCAAGTAAGATGGAACTTTCCGAGAACCTAGCGGAGATGCCATAACTGCGAGAATTCGTAATTATATTGTTAATTGCACTTAATTCTGTGCGATCGCCTACATTTATCGCTGTATTATTTCCATCAAATGTATTATTAAGAATTAGTAGATTGCTTCTTCCTAATGAAAATGCAAAAGTTATACAGCTATTTCCCAAGTTATTATAAAACAAATTTCGTTCAATGAGCCCGATAGCGCCCTGACATTTAATAACTTCTGTGGTTCCAAAATTAGTAGGTCGCGTGGCGTTCTCACGAAAAACATTTTCATGAATCCAAACCGACGCATAAAGCATCCTTATTGCTTGCGTAAACGATTTGGAGAAAGTAAAGCCTCTCACTTCCACCACTGAAGACGTAATGTCAATATACAGTCCCGGACCTCCAGATACCCGGGTTAGCGTTGTGGAGTCACTCCCAGCTCCTATCAAATATATGTTCTTTTCGATAATTCTAATTCGTTCCATGTATTCCCCCGCCGCAACAAAGACTGTGTCTGAGCTTTTGGCAGAGTCTACTCCAGCCCGAATTGTCGGCAAATCCAAAGGAACTCGAATCGCTATCGGAGCGCGCGCTATAAAAGTCTCCGTGCTCGACCAATCTGAATTTTCGTATAGATCACTCGCGCGCGCGCGCCACCAGTATTGATTTCCAGCGCTCAGATTCTTAAGCAGGCCAGAGTATGTCGAATTCGTGTACGGTTTAATTCCAGAAATGTCCTCAATTAGTGATGTCAATTCCGCATCTTCGTAGACTGCAAAGTGATAAGTCAAATAATCGCCGTTCGCATCCGAGGAGTTGCTCACGCCTAACTTGACATACTCGAATGGAATCATCTCTGAATCGAGCGGACCTATTACAATTGGGGCTGTAGGATTAGAATTCAGATGAAACAAACCCCCTCTGACCCAATCACCCCAGGTCGAACTATTTTGAAGTCGAATGCGATAGAAGTAGGTCGAATCATCCTCCAGGGCGACTCCGGCATAGACTGCTGATGGAGAGGATGAAAAGATCTCACCGGATGACCACATCTCAACAAGAGACCAGCCCTCGTCTGTTCCTACTTCGATCTCATAAGCTGTCTGAGCTCCGAGTGTATCAATAAATGACCAATAGAATGTAGGGGTGTGACTCACAACACGAGCAGTGTTTTCATTTCCAATATTCAACCCAGCTGGCACAGGCAACACTCGGTCGGAAACGAACGCTCCCATATCATTTCGTGAACCATTAAGGTCATTAAATTGAGAATCAGGATGTCCGGCGTCAATGAGAGGTGAGCTGGGGTGAAGGCGATAGTCCATCGAATCCGGATTTTCATATTGTGGATCAACAGAAATATCACCTTGACCCGGTATCGCCCCACCACTGTAAAGATTTCCTTCCCACAGGTTATTATAATCGATTACAGTCCATCCACGTCCGTGCACCGCGTACTCTCTTATGGTCCTGGTAATTGTGTTGTTGAGGGCAGTAGCCGAGTCTGCAAGGACGAGCGCAAAGATTCCGGCGCGATTCTTATCAAAGGAATTATTGATAATGGTCGCGGAGCCCGAATAAATGCCAATACAAGCAATACCGTTATTTAGAATGAAAAGATTTTCGAAGATGACAGGTGCGGCTCCGGTTCCCTCGATACGCACTACAGGACCGATCGACGAGGCCACATTATTTCTAATGATATT
The DNA here is from genome assembly GCA_022572905.1 of Candidatus Zixiibacteriota bacterium. Classification (GTDB taxonomy): domain Bacteria; phylum Zixibacteria; class MSB-5A5; order GN15; family JACZUZ01; genus JACZUZ01. Next base: position 2,001 of record JACZUZ010000451.1, read on the forward strand.
GTCTTTTATGAGTGGTGAGCTGGAAATCACTAATATAACGCCCGATATACTCTGCGTTAATGTAAATCCCTGAATCTCGGTGGTGGAGTTTTCATTCGATTGAAGAGTGATGGTTGCGAGGTTGGAGTCTACGGGGATTATAGTGGTCACGTTCGCTCCACCTGAACTAATTAGTTTGACGGATTTTCCCGAAAAATCAATGTTTTCGTTATACGTCCCTGGCGCCACGAGAATAGTGTCCCCGTTTGAAGCGGCGTTTATTCCAGCCTGGATTGTGGCC
>JACZUZ010000452.1 GCA_022572905.1 Candidatus Zixiibacteriota bacterium
GGCTCGCCGGATGATTACCGCGCGCGGTTGGTGTTTCTGGAAAAAAATCAGGAAACAGACCGCGATGAGTTCATTCGCAATCTGATTGATATCCATTATTCGCGTAATGATATCAATTTTGTCCGCGGGAATTTTCGCGTCCGAGGTGACACGCTTGAGTTGATTCCCGCCTATACCGAAACAGCGCTGAGATTCGAATTTTTCGGAGATCGGATCGAGCGAATCAGCGAATTCAATCCCCTTACAGGTGAAATACTAAGCGAACGAGACAAGGTCGCCATCTATCCCGCCAAACATTTTCTCACATCCGCTCCAAAAATGAAAGAAGCGATCAAGCGCATTGAGAAAGAGCTCGACGAGCGGCTTGAGTTCTTTAGATCAAACGGCCAGCTCCTCGAAGCGCAAAGAATAGAGATGCGCACAAACTATGATCTGGAAATGATGAAAGAAATCGGTTATTGCTCCGGAGTGGAAAACTATTCGCGACACCTTAGCGGAAGGGAAGCGGGCGAGAGACCATCGACCTTAATAGATTTTTTCCCCGATGATTTTCTGATTTTCGCAGATGAATCTCATCAGACCATGCCACAATTGCGCGGCATGCACGCGGGGGATCGTTCTCGCAAAGAAGTTCTGGTGGAGCACGGGTTCAGGCTTCCGTCCGCGTTGGACAATCGGCCGTTATTTTTTGAGGAATTCGAGAAAATAACAAAACAAATAATCTATATGTCCGCCACGCCAGCGGATTATGAGCTGGAGCGTTGCGAGGGTGTCGTAGTGGAGCAGCTAATTCGCCCGACCGGCCTGGTTGATCCGGAGATTGTCGTAAGGCCCCTGGGAACGCAAGTGGACGATCTCTTGGAGCGAGCCCGCGAACGAGCCGAACGTGGTGAAAGAACACTTGTGACCACATTGACCAAGCGCATGGCCGAGGACTTGACCGACTACATGAACAAGGCCAAAGTTCGCGTGAGATATTTGCACAGCGAAATCGCCACCATCGACCGAACCGCAATAATTCGAGATCTGCGGCTGGGTGAATTTGATGTTCTGGTGGGTGTGAATTTGCTGAGAGAGGGGCTTGATTTACCCGAGGTGTCGCTTGTCGCCATTCTGGACGCCGATAATGAGGGCTTTCTGCGTAGCGAGCGCTCGCTGATTCAAACAGCCGGACGCGCCGCCCGCAACGCCGTCGGTGAGGTTATTTTCTACGCCGACCGGGAAACGAATTCAATTGTCAATGCAATGCGCGAAACGTCCCGTCGTCGCAAGATTCAGCAAGCCTACAACGAGAAACACGGCATAACGCCGGAATCAATAATCAAATCCCGCCGAGAAATTCTGCAGGCCACGCGTTTTGCGGATACAAGGGAAGTCGATGACGAAACACGCCTGTCCAAACCAGAGAATTTTGAACGGATGGCTTTCGAAGATCAGATTGCTTTTATGACAATAGAAATGAAAACCGCCGCAGACAATCTTGATTTCGAAACCGCGGCGCTGGCGCGCGATGAAATCGCAAAAATACACGAACGGTTAGGAGCCAAGGGACGAAAATCTCGTGGGAGAGGGATTAAATAACATCTTACAATACAAACTTTATGGCAGGCTCATCCGCAGACTCCCGGAACCGAAGTGATCGGCTACGCGTTATAATACCATGATATAATACGGTGTTATAGTTCTGTGTTATAATTTTGTGTTATAAGGGCCGTATGGATGATCCATATAGAATTTCAACAAGAATGAAAAAAGTAAAAAACAAGGAAAGCGCCAAATCTCTGTTGCGTCTTGCGCTGGTCTCAGCCTTTGTGGCTCTGCTATTTTCATTTTCCTGCCGAAATACTGACGCTCCGGTGTTTACTAACTCAGACGCGATAGAGAGTTACATGAACAATGACCTGGATGCGCACGAACTTTTCGCAGCAAATCTCTTTCCGGGGGATACATTGCTTATTGATTCAGGAGGAGATTCTTCAAAATCGATCATTGTTGTGAATTCAACCCGCTCGTTACTCACAATCACTTTCATGCCAGAAGAAATCAACACAGTGTTTGGCGATGTGTTTGCGGCGACAGCGTCTTTTTCGGAATTGAGTTCAGGAGATTATGTCGAGAAACCCACCCAGTCGGGCCCGGTCCATCAAATAAAATGGAAAAGCTCGCTGGAGCGGAAAGCCTTGTTCTTTAGATTGGACGGAGCCGCCGCCGAATATCTCGGTTGGGATTTGGTCGGCTATGATATGGGACGACCTCTTCACAATTTCCAGCCGGAGATA
>JACZUZ010000453.1 GCA_022572905.1 Candidatus Zixiibacteriota bacterium
TCCGAGTGGTAGGAGCACGGTCAGACGGCCATCCGGCGCTTACGCTTAAAGGAGACCTCCGCCGATTTCTCCGCGCGGTGTCGCCTACTTCAACGCCCCCAACTCCAGCGACGGGACTGTCTCCAGCAACCACTGGGCTAGAATCCTGCGGTGGCACGGTTGTTCCGCTTTTTCAAAGCAGAGCAGGGTGAAATCGCCCTGGGACGGCACCCGGTTCAGCCACTCCTGAAACTCAAGAAACTCCCGGCGGCTCGAGGCCAATTCGCCACGATACTCGGTTTCCAGCCCCGGGAAGTCCACGGCCCCTGACTGATAGGCCTGGAGTAATCCCCGGGACGGATATAGGAAAGGCAAAGTCTCCCATTGGGTTTTCCGGCCCCGGGGATACGGCCTCGCCACAGGCGACCGCAGCGAGGGCGATTAGAACAAACGGCGTTATCAGCCACTTTATCCGCATTGTTTACACCAACCTAAAATCCTAATCTTCCACTTCTAATGCCGTGCACACATCTAAGATTTGGCCACAATGTCCAGTCGTTAACACATTTTTTGGCCCGACCCCACCGATTTCTATGGACCCACCCCAACCGTTGATGTGAGGTAAGCCTTTATGAACCCGTCGATATCGCCGTCCAGAACGGCGTCGGCGTCGGAGGTTTCGTACCCGGTGCGATGATCCTTGACCATATTGTAGGGATGAAATACATAGCTTCTTATCTGACTCCCCCATTCGATTTTCTTTTTTGTGTCATCAAACTTAGACATCTTTTTGCGCTCTTCCTCTTGCGCCAGTTGATATAGCCGAGCCTTGAGAACTTTCATCGCCGATTCACGATTCTTATGTTGCGAGCGTTCGCTCTGACACTGGACAACGATCTTGCTGGGCATATGAGTGATGCGCACAGCCGATGACGTCTTGTTGACGTGCTGTCCCCCGGCGCCGGAAGCGCGATAGGTGTCAATGCGTAAGTCATCGTCCTTAATTTCGATTTCGATATTATCTTCAACAACCGGGTAAACATGGATTGAACAAAAGCTGGTGTGTCTGCGGCTGTTGGCGTCGAATGGCGAGATTCGCACCAGACGATGAACTCCCGACTCGGCTTTGAGATGTCCGAACACATATTCGCCGCTAATTTCAAGAGTGGCCGATTTCAGCCCCGCTTCCTCTCCCGATTGATAGTCAATCAGTTTTACTGTAAACCCACGCTTCTCGGCCCAGCGATTGTACATACGAAAGAGCATCTCGGCCCAGTCCTGCGACTCTGTTCCTCCCGCCCCAGGATGTACGTTTACCAGTGCGTCGCGAGTGTCATCCGGACCGGAGAGGAAAGTAGTTAATTCAAATCTATTGAAATCAGCTCGAAGCTTAATAATTGAATCCGCGAATTCTTCAATTTCACTTTCGCTTGAATCTGAACCGCCCAATTCAAAAAGCTCGGACAGATCACTCAGTTCGCTCCTGAACTTTTCGTAGCTATCAACCCAGAGCTTATGACCGGAAATACTTTTTAGAGTTTTCTGTGCGCTTTGACGATTATTCCAAAAACCGTCTGTAGCGCTGATAGCTTCCAGGCGCGAGATTTCCTTTCGTCGATTATCGATGTCAAAGAAACCTCCCGAGTTTGGAGAGACGACCAGTCAGGTCGCGAATGCTTTCTTTTATTTCAGCCGATGTCATCGGAGTTCTCCGAAGTAAACGTTGCGATTAAATTAATTGGGCGTGGCTTGCATAAAGCCCACTATAAATTACAATTTTTTCCAGTTCGTCAGTAGTTCAATCAACAAACGCACACCGAATCCCGTTGGTCCAACCGGAGTATAAGGCTGCCCTGACGGTTCGAGATCTACATAAGCGATATCAATATGCGCCCAGGGATAATCGCCGATAAATTCCTTCAGGAAAGCCGCAGCGGTCAAGGTCCCGGCGGGCCTTCCTCCCGAATTGACCAGATCGGCAATTTTTGAGCGCATTCTTTCGGTAAAGTCCGGCCAAAGCGGTAATTCCCAAAGACGTTCGGACGTTGAATTCGATGCGCTCATCAATCTCCTGGCAATCGCCCTATTGGTACTCACAAATGGCGCTCCCGAATATCCGAGAATAAATAGTGTGGCGCCTGTAAGTGTGGCCACATCAATCACCGCCTGAGGTTTGAAAACATTGGCGTAGTCAAGCGCGTCGGCCAGGACTAATCTGCCTTCAGCGTCTGTGTTAATAATTTCAATCGTCTTGCCATTGCGCGCGGTTATAATATCTCCCGGCTTATA
>JACZUZ010000454.1 GCA_022572905.1 Candidatus Zixiibacteriota bacterium
AACTCCGAGTAAGTCAAATACAAATTCGAATTGCAGACAGATAATTGCGGTTGTGATACATTGAGATTAAACGCGCCAGGGTTGCATTTGGGTGGCTCCCATTCTCCGACAACCGCGCTACGAATTGCGCCGGGCGTATCCCAGCCGGTTGGGCGGTCGGTGTTCCAGTGAAAAATCCGCCCCTGATAGGTAAACGGGCCGCCGTATCCGTTCCAGCGCGACGCATTCCAGGCCATGTTCAGCGAGTCGCGGTCGTCATAGATCACAGTCACGCGCGCATGGGCCCGATAATTACCTGTGGTGGCGTCGGGATATTGGGTCACATTGCGAACCGGTCCCCAGGTGGCGCCGCAGTCCTGAGACTCCATATAAAAAAGATCATTGTCATTCTGGCCGGAAATTAGGCCGTTGTAGCGATCCTGCGACGCGCCAAACTCGGAGCCATCGCCGCGCCCGCCGCTCCATGCTATACCGACTTTTTGAGACTGGCGCGAAGCGGTGATAGCCGGAGTCAAAAATCCTCCCTGCCCGAAGACATATCCGTCGGTCCAGTTTGAATCGCTGAAAGCGCCAGCGCCTATTGTTCGGCGGATATACATATATTTTCCAGCGAGGCCGTTATCATGAATTACCAGATGAACCGTTTTTCCGCAAGTAGCGTTATCAGTGGCCGCAACTCGTGGCCAGGCAAAGTACGATCCACCCGAACTCAACGAATCTTCCCAGATAGTATCCGGAACATTTCCACCACGGACCATCTCGGAAAAGTCGACGAGACAGGGGAGGTCATTTATGAATGCAACTGGTCTGAAAAATCCAGGAGTAGCAAAAGCTGGGTCATAGTGAAGGGCAATAGTCGCCCGTCCATCCTCAAAAGCGTCTTGAGTATTAGAGAACGCTCTAATTATCCCAGCAACATCACTGACGAAACTAATTCCGACTGCGGCAGGCTCTGAAAGGCCGCCTAAAGCCGCATCATAGGTGTTCCCACTTACGGTATAGTCTCCGATCGCTGAATTGTTGGACTTGCTAGTCCAGCTAAAATAGATACAATGATCAATCCCCCGTGTAGCGATCTGCCGATTCATTGAGCCTGTTTGTTGGATATCATAATAGGTCAGCCCAATCTGAATGCCCACTCCCGTGGCCACACCGGGCGGGAGCTGTTGCGTTGTAAATGGCTCACTCGGCGCTAATGAGCGCTCCGATCCAAGCGGCGCCGCCACTCCAATCTCTCTCGGATTGATATAGCGCCGGGTATTGACTAACTCTCGCCAGACCCGCAACTCCGCGTCTTTGTCAATGGCGTATCCCCCGCTCGGAATCAAGCTAGCGAGAGCGGCCGCGATGATTATATTATTCTTCAGTTCAGTCATAACCGACCTCAAACACTTGCGGGGAGTTTTGGAAATTACCGGTAAAGATGATTTTTGCGGAAGCGTTTTGTGTTACCAAGCTTTCTGTTGCGTTCAATCGAATTATCAGAGTGTCCTTGTTGTTAATTCCAGCGCTGATTGTTCCTCCCCCTGACACGCCGCCATCAACAGTCAAATGTCCAACCGGACCCGATAGGAACTCTATCGTATAACTGTAGTTCATTAATTTGTTTCCACAGTTTTCTATTACCAGAGGTGTGTCGAGTAACTGGCCGGGGAGGGTGTAGGTGGGGTCATCAATTCCAAATCCTAACAGGAGAGTACAAAAATAACTCGCCTCCACCAGATCCACACATCCGAAACGAAACGTCCGCAACGAGCTCAGTGTCCAGGCGCCTTCGTTTAGTATCGCGGCGCCCGGCTCTCTGTCGTTTACATACTCCACAAACAAATAGTCGCTCCCCGCGTATCCGCCCAGATTCGCGCTGACGTCAGTCATACCGAAGATATCGCCAGTAATGTCTATTCCATAACGCGTGGCGCTGTGCCAAGTGTCTGACTGGCAGTCGGGATTTACTCCGCCAGGGACTGTGTCGCAATTCGGCGTATAGCTAGCCGTAAGATCACGCCCCGGGTCCCAGTTAAAACCATAGTTGCTTGAAACGGTTAACAGAAGATCACCATTGGCCGCGCCGGTGGGCGAGTGCGACGCGCGAATATGGCAGTCGTCTCCGTGACCCTTCAATGGATTCGCAAACTCCGAGTAAGTCAAATACAAATTCGAATTGCAGACAGATAATTGCGGTTGTGATACATTGAGATTAAACGCGCCAGGGTTGCATTTGGGTGGCTCCCATTCTCCGACAACCGCGCTACGAATTG
>JACZUZ010000455.1 GCA_022572905.1 Candidatus Zixiibacteriota bacterium
AGGGTTATATGGAAATTGGTATGCTGCGGAGAAAACCAAAAGCGCGACACACACGCCACTCGGATATTGTCAGGCGAAAGAAAGTCATCGGGCTGATGTTGGCGTTCATTTCCGTATTGACCCTGATTTCGCTTCTGACACATAGTGTTGAAGACGACAAGCAAATTTTAGCGGGCTCAGTTAATCTTGTCTCAATCTGGGAATCCTCACAATTAGTCTTCAACCAGGGTGGGGCAGTTGGGGCCTTCTTGAGCTATCTGTTCTATTTTGCATTTGGTTGGGGTTCATATTTGGTTTTTTTCTTCATGTTCAGCGCCGGATGGTGGATATGGAAACAGAAACGCCCGGGATGGCTGGGGATGCGAACGATAATGAGCGCTGGCCTGGTCATGCTACTCCTGACGCTTTTTGACAGCATCTCAAATTTCTCTGATCTCACCCAGACTCAGAATCGCACTGCCATCGATATTCTCACCAGCGCCGGCGGTTATTTCTCGCTCAAACTCAACTTTTTCCTGACAAAAATCCTAGGCGAACTCGGCTCAATTCTCTTGCTCGCTGTCGGAGTTCTGCTGTTGACCATGCACGTAATTCCCGGTTCTGTCAGCGAAAAGACGCTCCCTGCCGTTGAAAAGTTCGCGCGTATTCTCAAGCGCCCACTGACACTCCTCATGGGCGCGATTTCGAATATTTGGAAGACCCCAAAGCCACGATTAGCAGATGGCGTAGCGAGCGATATTGATGAGGATTTTCAGGATGATGAATATGAAAATCGAATGCGGGCGGCTCTGCGACCTGCCGCCGATGAAACGCCTGAGCCACGACTGAGGTCGAGCGAGGAATACGCGAATATCCCAGGCGACCGGGTGAAAAAGGAAAGGGGCGGGGAGTCCGGAGAAAATCTGTCGCTGCCTTTTCAGGAATTTGGCCAATCGTCTGACAGTGATTTCAAGATGCCGGATATTAATCTTCTCGAAGACCCTCCCCAATTGTCAATGAGAGTATCTCAGTCAGAGCTTTCTTCCACCGCCAACGAACTCCGGGCCACACTGGCCACTTTCGGAATAAAAATTATGGGGAATGTGGATATATTACCCGGTCCGGTTGTAACTCGCTATGAGTTCCGCCCGGCTATCGGAGTAAAGGTGAATCAGGTCCTTGGCCTGGCCGATGACCTGGCTCTTGCTTTGCGAGCGAAGAGAATCAGGATTGTTGCGCCAATCCCGGGCAAGGCTGCTGTGGGGATAGAAATTCCGAATGCGTCAATCGAACCAGTTTATCTGAAGGACATAATCTCTTCTCGCGCATATAAATCCGGCAATCACGCGCTTCCGATAGCTCTTGGCAAAACAATCTCTGGCGAGCCATTTGTTTCCGATCTGGCCGTGATGCCCCATTTGCTCATAGCAGGCGCCACTGGAGCAGGAAAATCGGTTTGCATAAACGCTATTATTACCAGCCTGCTGTATCGTCATTCTCCGCGCGATTTGCGTTTCCTATTTATTGATCCGAAGATGCTTGAACTTTCGGTGTATGCGGGCATACCGCATCTCGAACGGCCAGTCCTCACTGATTCTCGTAAGGCCGAGCGGGCGCTGGCGGAAGCGGTTGCTGAAATGGAAGCGCGCTACAAGAAGCTCGCCGCGCGGTCGGTCCGACACATACTGGACTACAACAGGGTAGTCGAAGATCCGTCAGAAACTCTTCCATATCTGGTAATAGTTATTGACGAGCTGGCGGACCTTATGATGAGCCAGAGCTCGACCAAATGCGAAATGATGATTACGCGTTTGGCGCAAATGGCGCGCGCTGTGGGAATTCATTTGATACTAGCTACGCAGAGACCTTCGGTTGATGTAATTACCGGACTCATCAAAGCCAATTTCCCCGCGCGTTTGGCGTTTCGGGTGGCCTCTAAGACAGATTCACGCACAATACTGGACGCCAACGGAGCCGAGAAACTTTTGGGCAAGGGCGATCTGCTGTTCCTGCAGTCCGGGCAATCTGAGCCAACCAGAATTCACGGAGCGTACATTTCGGGCGCGGAAACTGTGCGAATAGTACAGAGTATAAGCGAGCAGGATGTTCAGGTGGCGCCAATCGAAGAGTTAGCGGGCAAAGAGGATGAGCCGGGAAATGAAAGGAACGGCAGAGAAATCAAAGTTGACCCGATTTACAGGGAAGCCGTCTCGATAGTGCTGCATCACAAGCAAGCGTCCGTTTCGCTTCTGCAGCGACGACTCGGAATAGGTTA
>JACZUZ010000456.1 GCA_022572905.1 Candidatus Zixiibacteriota bacterium
GAGAAATAAATTATGTCATCCATATTAGTAATAGACGACAAAGACTCTCTGCGCAAAATGCTGACTCAGGCGCTTTCAACCGAAGGATATCAGGTCGAAAGCGCCAAGGACGGTCGCTCGGGTCTGGAACTGGCCCGCAGAAAGTCTTACGATCTGGTTCTCACCGATCTGAAAATGCCGGACATTAGCGGCATTGAGGTTCTTAAGAATGTCAAAGAAATGGATGTTGACACATCTGTGATTGTGATGACCGCCTATGGCACTATCACCGACGCTGTGGAAGCTATGCGAAAGGGCGCTTACGATTTCATTACCAAGCCCTTTGAAATTGACCATCTGACGCTTCTGGTAAAGAAAGCTCTGGAGAATAAGCGCCTACAGGCAGAGAATTCCCTCTTGCGCGAGGAGCTGGCCCTAAACCTTGGATTCAGCGATATCATCGGTAGCAATGAAAAGATGAAAGAGGTCTCGCGCCTGGTCAGCAAGGTCGCCAATTCCGACACTTCAGTATTAATTACCGGAGAGTCCGGAGTTGGCAAAGAGCTTTTCGCACGGGCGGTGCATTCGCTTTCACCACGCCGTGATAAAGCGTATGTCACAATCAATTGCGCCGCTATTCCGTCGGAGCTTCTTGAAAACGAACTCTTCGGCTCAGAACGCGGAGCGTTTACCGGAGCCGTGGCGCGCAAGATCGGAAAATTTGAGATCGCCGACGGTGGGACAATTTTCCTTGACGAAATCGGAGACATGGAGCTGGCTCTGCAGGCCAAACTCCTGCGAGTGCTTCAGAACAAGACCATCGAACGGCTGGGTGGGTCCAAGCCGATCAAAATTGATGTGCGCGTTGTCGCCGCCAGCAATCTCAATCTTATGGAGGCTATTGAAAAGAAGCGCTTCCGAGAGGATCTATTCTATCGTCTCGCAGTGTTCCCTATTCATGTCCCTCCGCTTCGTGAGCGCTCCGATGATATTCGGCCACTCGCTGAATTTTTTCTTGATAAGTTTTGCAAGGAAATGAAGAGGGCCGCCAAAACGTTCTCAAAGGACGCCTTAAGCCTTCTGGAAAAATATCACTGGCCCGGCAATGTTCGCGAGCTGGAAAACACTATCGAACGCGCTGTAATTTTGGCTGATGGTAAGAAAATCACGACAGATCATCTGGCTATTCGCGTCACTCGACCAGAGGATATTCAACTTCGCGACGGAACCGGGTTAAAAGACATCGCGGCGCATGCGCAGATGGTAGCGGAGCGCGGAACAATAATTCGCGTCCTCAATCAAGTGCGTGGGAACAAACGTAAGTGCGCGAAAATTCTCAAGATCGATTACACTACTCTCTTTGACAAGATCAAGAAGTACGATATTACTTCTGATCAAGTCAGCTACTAATCTCTAATCGCGTCATTTCGCGCATTCTCTCAAAAAGGTTGGTTCTGCCCCAAATGCAAGACGGGGCTTGACTCAACTCCTCAGACAGGTATTTTTGTAATTCTGGATTTCGGCCCAGTAGCCGGACCCTCAATTAAGATATTGGAATAATGTTTTCAAGCAGGAATCACAAGACAGGATTTTCAAACAGTGTATTCAGACAGAATCTTCAAACAACGTCTTCAAACAATGCCTTCAAACAATGTTGTAGCTATATTGTTGTGAGTAATAGGCCTCATCATTTGCTGAGGCGAAGGGCCAGATGAAAAGTTCAACTCAAAGCGTAAAGCGGTTCGGCCGGAGAGGAAGCAACGGCTCCCAGAGTTCATTCCAGAATTCTACTCGCGATTCAAAGAGTTCGAATGGAAGTGTGATTGATCGCAAGGTCCTTCTTCTCAACCAGAACTACGAGCCCCTCACCGTTTGCACCGCCCGACGGGCGATTGTGATGATTTTCATGGGCACGGTACAGATGGTGGACGCCCATGAATCGCTGGGAATCCGATCTGTAAGCGCTTTCTATCGGTTGCCTTCTGTCGTAAAGCTCGAAAGATATGTAAAGTCGCCCTACCGGCAGGTCATTCTAAATCGCAAGAACCTGCTTTTGCGTGATGGACACAGATGTCAATACTGCGGAGTCCGAGCTCCTGAACTGACAATCGATCACGTTGTCCCGCGCCAGAAGGGCGGAGGCGACACCTGGGAAAATCTTGTCTGCGCCTGTCCACGATGCAACGCTCGCAAAGGCGACCGCACTCCCGAGAAATCCGGCATGAAACTGCTCAAGAAACCGCGCCGACCTCATCGTTTGAGCTTCATCCGACTG
>JACZUZ010000457.1 GCA_022572905.1 Candidatus Zixiibacteriota bacterium
ACGAACTTCACTCCCAGCAGGCGTTCTATGTGGCCGAATCGGGATTGATGAGAGCGGTTGCGAAGCTCAATGATAGCGCTCTCTGGCGCCAGGGTTATAATAACGAGCAACTAAGTAATGGATTCTATACTGTAATAATTCATGACTCAAGTACAATTGCCGGATTAGATGATACCGTAATAGCACAGTCAACGGGTAGTCAATCCGGTAGCGCCGCCACGGTAGAGGGCATGATCGTGCCTAAATATTTTCAGCCTTTCAAATACGCTGCGTTCGGGGATGATAGTCTTAAACTACAAAACACGGCTTGCACTGACTCATATAACTCCGACTCCGGGACTTACGATGAAACCCAAATGTTTGACAGCGCCAGTATCGGTTCTAATGGAGAAATCACGCTTCAAAATTCCGCTGATGTAAATGGAGACGCAATTACGTCTTTGAACGACGGGATAACAACTGATCGCGAGGAGAATGTACTCGGTGACACCAGCACAACCGCGGAAGAATTCGATATGGGCTATGTATCTCAAGAGGATTTTGACTGGGCTGAAGATAATAGTTACGCTCCAGTAGGATTCTCAGGTAGCTATAATTATGCGGTCGGAACAAAGACGCTACGACTTCGCAATGACGACTCACTTGAACTTCAAAGCGGAGTATATTATTTTTCTTCAATCACGCTGAATGAGGGCGGTACTATTACTTTGGCGCCGGGAGCAAAGGTAACAATTTATGTAGTGGGAGATTTGACTTTGAATCAGCACTCTTCTCTCAACCCTGGCGGATCACCCGGAGATTTTATTATCTATTCACAGGGATCTACTCTGAACATAAGTCAGCACACTGAATTTCGCGCCGCTTTCTGGGGCCCCGAAACAAATATTCTTATTGAGAATAATACAGAGGTATATGGGTCGTTTATAGGCAAATCGTTTACAATGGAGAACAGCGCTTGCGTGCATTATGATCGATCACTTGTAAAAATCAAGGGATCGGATGTGCTTGGAATGGAAATGATAGCCTGGAAGCAATACTAAAATCGCTCAATAATTAATTTGCATTAATTTCTTAAAGCCGTACCAATGGAATCCCCGCAAGTTCAAACTTGTGGGGATTTTTTATGGAATCTCTCGGAAATTATTACCAGGCAATTGAAAGAAATCTTATTCGATTTCGATTGAGAGATATCTCAATCCCCGCGAGCGCTCGACCTGAATAATAACTCTGTCCCCCGATTCAAAACCGGAAAGTATTTCCTGTAAATCATCAATGTCGTAAACAGCAGACCTGTTCACGCTGTAAATAACATCTCCCGCGAGAAGGCGGCTCTTCTTGGAGACCGATCTGACAACTCGCGAAACGACAACAACACCTCTTTGTCTTCTGAGTTTCGGTAGCCTCTCGGATATAATATCATCAAGCGTTACGCACAACACTCCGAGTTTCGAGACAAGATGATCGGATGGCTTGGATAGCTTCACTAGCCGGTTTTCATCCGCCGGACGCTCAATTATGTGAACCCAGAATTTCAGACTTGAATCCCCGCGCAGAGCTTCAATTTTGATAACATCACCAACACTGCGTTGATACAGATTTACATCAAACTGCCGACCATTTTCCATTATCTTGCTATCGAGGCTCAAAATAATGTCCCCGACTCGCAAACCCGCTTCATAAGCGGGCTGGCCCGGATACACGTCCGCCAGGATAACACCCCAGTCTTTCTTGAGTCCCAGTCCGGTCGCCAGTCCAGGAGTTATTGTTTGTGCGAAAACACCGATCTCTCCCCGGCGAACGCGACCGTTGGCCACAATTTGATTGTAGACAGCCCTAACTATATTGCTCGGAGCCGAAAAACCAATACCCTCGTTGCCGCCGGATTGTGAAAAGATTAAGGTGTTTATTCCCACAACTTCGCCTTTCGTGTTTACAAGAGGTCCACCGCTATTCCCGGGATTAATTGGCGCATCGGTTTGGATATAGATCATCGGGTCTTCGGGCCTGAGCTGACGCGCTACTGAACTGACAACTCCCAACGATACCGAATTCTCCAGTCCCAGAGGACTTCCAAAAGCGAGAACAAGTTCGCCTTGACGCAGGTCATCCGAGTCTCCCAGTTTTAGAGCGGGAAGATTTTCCGCTTTTATTTTTAGAACAGCCAGATCAGTTTCGCTATCGAAACCCACAAGGATTGCTTCGAAATTTCTACTTTCAACTTTTAGTATCGATCTTCCGGGAGCGCCGGTGA
>JACZUZ010000047.1 GCA_022572905.1 Candidatus Zixiibacteriota bacterium
GTCGCATACCTTACTCTACGTCCCACAAATTCATCGATACCTGGGGACTGCTTAATCTTGAATTGGCGCACGGAAAATTTGATCCGGAGCGGGAGCTACGAAGATTCCCGGATTATTTTGTCTTAGTGGGGTACATAGAATTTCCAAACAAACTCCAATTACGCTTCTGGCGTGAACAACAAATTGCCTACACTGAGAATTTCCACTTTGAATACACTATGATTGAGACTTTTGGGCCTCCGGAGGGTTATCCATACTCACCCGGTTATTATTACCTGATTTTCAAAAAAAATTCATAGCGCTTTCGCGCATCAGCGGGTGGCATGACGCTTTCCGATGAAATCGGCCTTTCCGAAAAGTGGATAATGCCATCCGCGAGGATACCGATATTGTATCCATAGACATCGCTCAACGGCCAGAGGGCTGGTACGCTGGAAATACCCATGTCAGATGCAAAATTGAAAATAAACAGCCTGACCGGAATAAGGGCTTTCGCGGCTCTTTGGGTCGTTGTATTTCATTTTCGCTCGAACGCTGGGATTGGAGGCTCAATTGATTACAACTGGTTCGCCTTCCGTGGGTATTGGGGCGTTGACATTTTCTTTGTCCTGAGCGGTTTTATCCTGGCCTATATTTATTCCAAAGAATTTTCTTCGGATACGTTTTCGCCGACAGCGTATAAGAAGTTTCTCATTCGACGTATTGCGCGAATATACCCTCTCCATCTGGCTACTTTTCTTGTCTTCGTAGGATTCCTTCTAACTGGATACTGGAGCGGCCACGCGCTTGTTATTGAAAACCGTTGCACTCTGCCTGGGGTTGGTTACAATCTACTGCTTATTCACGGCTGGGGATTTACCGATCGACTGACTTGGAATTATCCGGCCTGGTCGATTAGTTCGGAGTGGTTCGCTTACTTGTTTCTATTTTATTTCTCAACACGAATCCTGCGTCACATTAAATTGTGGCTGGGGTGGACGATTGTTGGGGCCAGCTGGCTCTTACTCTGTCTCTCAGCGAATCATATAAGCGGAACCATAAACAGCTTTACGTTCGAATCCATACTGCGCATAGTTCCTGAATTTATGGCGGGATGTTTTCTTTATCGCCTTTTGCAATCCGGATTTGGCGAGAAATGGACGAACGCAGGAACAATTTTTGGCTTGGTATCAATTGCTATCTTATCACAGATGGGAGATAGATGGGAGATTCTACTTCTGCCTTGTATTTGTATCCTGATAGCTTCGCTTTATCAGGGCGGAAGTTTGGGAAATGCGATGTTCTCCAGCAAGCCGATAGTTTTTTTGGGAGAGATTTCTTATTCAATTTATCTCGTTCACCCCATTGTCCAGATAGTCGGAAATCAAATCGTCGGTGGAATGAATTTGGCTCCATCCCCGTTAACCGGCTGGATCGTACTTGGAATTGAATTGAGCGCGGTTGTAGCTCTGGCCTCGGGTGGTTATTTTTACGTCGAAAGGCCCCTACGCAGGTGGCTGATTGCGCGACTGGATTCGCGTACTCGAACGGAGCAAAGAACAGCAATCCCGTCATTTGAGTCAGCGCATTCTGCGAGATAAATCCGCAAAGCGATACTCGAAATTTCGATTCATCTTGAGCTTGCGAAGAAGCGCCAACCGATCTACCTTCGCCATTATGAGAAATCTAACCCCAAAACTACTGATCCAAAAACCAGTGACCCAAATACTGGGACTTATAATTGTCATCGCCACAATGTTCTCATGCGCAAAAAATAACGACGAGCTCCTTCTTTCCGGCGTACTCGAAACGGACGACCACGATCTTATGGCGCCATTTTCGGCTGAGCTGACCGAAATCAGAGTAGAGGAGGGCGATAACGTACGCGCGGGTGATACTCTGGCGGTTCTGGATACCATTGTAGCGGGAGCAAAGCGCCGTTCGGCGCTGGCGGCGGTAAAGCGGGCGGAGGCGAACTTATCTAATTTGGAAGCGGGAAGCGACAAAGAGAAAATACTGGCGGCTGAATCTCGCCTGCAAAGTTCAGTTGCAACACTGGAGCAAGCCAAACGCGACCTTGATCGTACCGAGAAGCTTCACGCCGAGGAACTAATCGGTGACCAATCTCTCGAATTGTCGCAGCTGAAACTGCAAACCGCCCGGTCCGCCAAACAAATCGTCAGCGAGGAACTGGCTGATCTCAAACGGGGCGCTAGAGTTCATGAGCTATTAGCGGCCGAGGCGGCGCTATCGCAGTCTGAGGCCGAGTTGTCTGCGCTCAAGAAACAACTCGATGACGCATTCCTGATAGCCAATGCTGACGGCATAGTGCATTTGCTTCCATACCAGATTGGTGAGTTGGTTCCCGCTGGGCGGAGTGTGGTGACTATTCATTCGCTCGCAGATCTGTGGATCAGGATTTTTATTCCGGAGGACAAACTCAATAGAGTTAGTCTGGGCGACAATTTGAATTTTTCGGTGGACGCGCATCCCGACATGAGCTTTCAAGCGCTGGTAACGCATATTTCCTCTTCAGCTGAGTTCACACCGCGTAATGTGCAAACCCAGGATCAACGATTGAATCTGGTGTTCGCTGTCAAACTGGTGGTGATATCCGGGACAAGCGAACTCCGCGCCGGGATGCCAGCGGATTTCCATTTGTAACACACGAGCGCCATGCACTTTCTCGAAGCACAGAATAACGCCAGCCCGGACATTGAATTTGTCATAGAAGTCGAAGGGCTATCGAAGCGCTATGGTGATATCCTAGCCGTCGACAATATTGAATTTAACATAAAAAAGGGAGAGGTCTTCGGTTTTCTGGGGCCAAACGGTTCCGGCAAGACAACCACGATACGAATGTTGTGCGGAATTTTACAGCCTACCAGCGGAACCGGACGGACGGTGGGTTTCGATATTTCAACGCAAAGCGAGCGAATCAAGGAGCATATCGGGTATATGTCTCAAAAGTTCTCTCTTTATGATGATCTGACAGTTATCGAGAACCTTCGATTTTACGCCGGGTTGCATTCTATCCCGAAAAGTGTCAGAGAGAATCGCATTGCTCAAGTTCTTGAACGCGCTGGTCTGCAAGATAGGCGTCTCCAGCGGGCTGGAAGTCTTTCGGGCGGCTGGAAACAGCGTGTGGCGCTCGTCTGTTCAATGGTGCATCAGCCCAAAGTTGTATTCCTGGACGAGCCTACGGCCGGAGTTGACCCGGTTTCACGCAGGCGATTCTGGGAAATGATCTATCGCTCCGCTGAAGAGGGGTCGACGTTCTTGGTGACCACTCATTATATGGATGAGGCCGAACGCTTTGATAGATTGGTTTTCATAGACAAGGGCAAGCTGATTGCGCAGGGAACGCCTGAATTCATAAAGCGCACGGAGTTCCGCCACAAACTGTGGGAAATTAAATGCCAGCCATTATCGACCGCAGAGGAAGTTTTACGACATTCCCCGGATGTTATCGAAACATCTTTGCAAGGAGTCACCATTCATGTCGCAACGTCTTTGCAGTTCTCAGATGTCGATTCTCTCGTCGGCGCTTTAACTCGCGGCGGAGTTAAGGTAGAGTCAATTCATGAGACGGTTCCGTCACTGGAGGATGTCTTCATTAGTCTGGCGGCTGGAAATAACGAGCACACAGGGGAGTTAACGTAAGATGTTCCGCTGGTCACGATTTTCGGCAATAGCCTACAAGGAATTTATCCACATGCGAAGAGACAGACTGAGCTTCGCCGTGATGCTGGGCATCCCAATATTACAAGTAACGGTGTTTGGTTTCGCGATCAACACAACCGTGGACCATATTCCTCTTGTAGTTTGCGATCTTTCCAACTCGAAAGAGGGAAGGGACTTCGCGCAAAGATTGGTCAATACGTCCTATTTTGATTTGGTAGGCTGGGTTGACAGTTATAAGAGCGCGAAATCATATATAGATCATGAAAAAGCCAAGGCCGCCGCGCTGATTCCGGAAAATTTCCCTAGAGATCTTCGCCGCGGAGAGGCGCAAGTTGGTGTTCTGGTAGATGCGTCGGATCCTCTTCTGGCCAGCTCTGCGCTTTCGACAGTGGCTCAGGTTGGATTGATCATGAATATCGAAATTATGGAGGAATCCGGTGGAGGAGCCGGGCTTAGCTCTCCGGCCATTGATGTTCGCACTCGGGCGTTGTACAATCCCGATTTGCGTTCGGCTGTTTATATTGTCCCGGGCCTGATCGGAGTAATTCTTACTATGACAATGGTGCTTATTACTTCAGTGGCGATTGTCCGAGAACGCGAGCACGGAGCGCTTGAGGCGCTAATTACCACACCTGTTTCCAAGATTGAACTTATGTCCGGCAAGATTTTACCCTATGTTGTCGTTGGTTATGTACAAATGACGCTGGTTTTAATGGTGGCTTGGTTGATGTTTGATATCACGCCGCAAGGCAATATCGCTTTTCTTTATTCAGTGGGGTTTTTGTTCATTGTGGCCAGTTTGGGAGTTGGGATGGTTATTTCCACCATAGCCAAAACACAAATTCAAGCCATGCAGATGTCGTTTTTCTTTTTCTTGCCCAACATACTTCTCTCGGGATTCATGTTTCCTATTTCCTCTATGCCGGAAATAATTCAGAAATTCTCACAAATTTTACCACTTACGTATTTCTTGGTTTTCCTCAGGGGGGTATTGCTCAAAGGAACCGGACCCGCAGAATTGTGGCCTTATATCTGGCCTCTTCTGATCTTCGCCCCCGCTATTGTGACCGTGGGTGTTCTCAAATTCTCGAAGAAATTGACATAAATCTATTCTCGGATATCCCGCTAGCTACCCCTAGTACCGCAAACTGGTGCGACGCCGTCCTGGAAGACAAACTTCACTATATAAGTCGCGTCGCCAATATTTATGTCGTTGCTGCCGTCCGCGTCGCCTTCGTCCAGACACACGGGCGTCTGCCCATTTGTAAAGACATATTTCACTATATGTATGGCGTCACCGATATTGACTTCGCCTTCCCCATCGGAGTCTCCAGCTATTGCGCAACAACCACAGGCTGGTTCAATCGCTCCTACTTGCTGACCGCATAAACTTCTTGACTGGGCGCACGGAGAATTTCCCTGGATGGAGAGGTCATTACTACTTGTATCACAAAATAACGGGTCTTGTGAGAAGTTGTCATTCGAATCGAGTTGATCTGCAATGAACTCCACCCAATCTCCATCGTCATTGCCGTATATATCACAACAAAGCAGGGTCGGCACACTTAATGAACTAAGCCTTGATATGGAATTACCAGATTCGCTAAAAGAAATGATACATTTTTCAATGGTCGGATATGCGTTGGATAGGCAGATGGCGCCACCCAAGCCGGTAAAAGTCATGTATTCAGACGCGGAGTTAGCGAAAAAAGTGCAAGAGGTAAGTGAGGGGCTGCATTGGGTAAAGTAAGCAGCGCCGCCAATTCCAGGTCCGGACTGAAACTCTGGAGAGGTAGCCACATTTCGCGTAAATACGCATTCAGTTAATGTTAAGGTAGTGATTTCGCAGTAGATAGCGCCACGTTGGCCAGGAGCCAAGAGATTAACAAGAGCGACACCATTAGCAAGGTTGCTTTCAAAGACACAGCTTTGAAAAGAAGCGGTGGAATTATGCAAGAAGAGCGCCCCACCTGCCCCTCCTGCATTCCACGAGAAACTGCAATCGCTAAGAGTTAGGGAAGAAGAGCCGATACACGCTATTGCTCCGCCTCCCCCGGAAAACGTGAACCCTGCAACATGGCGAGGGCCAGTCTGATTGGCTGTAAACGAGCAACCGAGCATAGTCAACTGGCTTGAGTAATCACATACTAGCGCTCCACCGGCATGTGCGAAATTTGAATCAAATACACAATTCTCAAATATGGCGAATGAGTTATTGCATACAACAGCGCCGCCAGCAGCTAACGTGAATTCATTGCCAACGAGTTCAAAGTGACATTTATTTCTGACAAACCTGCAATTAGAAATTTTGGGTGATGCGGTGTCGCATAGAATAGCGGCGCCGCTGCCATCAACCACCAACCCTCCCCGAATCGTAAAACCCTCAAGCTTTGTTGTTGAGTCTTCGCCAGTATGGAAAAGGAAGGCGCGATGTGGCGAAAGAGTATCACCCTGACAGTCAATAATGGTAAAATCTGGTCCTGATTCGGATTTCACGGTAATTTGTTTACCTCCAAAATCCATGTCACGGTTTCCGATACCCGTGTAGACACCAGCGGCGACAAGAACAGTGTCGCCATTAAAAGCGCTGTCAATCCCTTCCTGAATCGTAGGCTGATCTATTGGTACATTTATTGTGGCCGCGGTCGCCGTTGATAACACGAGGGCGCAGAAGAGGACGAATGTAACAGTGTGCCTGCTGACTGAATAACGCATTGAATGAACTTTCACAGAACGTTTTGGATTGACACTTACTTAAGTAGCATCATCTTTCGCTTTGACGTGTATTCTCCAGCCTGAAGTTTGTAGAAATAGACTCCCGACGCATAATCCGATGCGTTCCAATTTACTTCTACCTGACCCGGATCCGACTTACTTGAAAACTGTTCAACGACCTGCCCCATTACATTGTAAATTGTCAACTTCCATTCAGCTTGAACCGGCAGCTCAAAGGAGATCCTCGTGGTTGGATTAAACGGGTTAGGAAAATTCTGGTGAAGCGCGAATTCTCGCGGTGTCGGAGATGCATCTTTAAACCCGCCGCCGGGTAAAGGGCCTCCTTCAGGATAGGGGTACACTCCCATGTCATTTCGGCTGCCGTCCGGATCGTTGTAGAGAGGATCAGGATCGCCTGCATCAATGCAAGGTGAGAACGGCGCCCACAAACCGAATTGGCCGAAAAACTTTGGATCAGCGCTTATAGCGCCTATGCCTGAGTCAGTGACGTTGTGATAATTAGATGCGTTGTTCCACAGATCATTGTATGACAAATCCGGATGGAATAAAGGCTTAATAACAGCAGTGTTCCAATCGATCCCGTATGTGCCAGACCCGACAATAATCGTGTTCTTGATGATTGGAGGAACTGTAGACCGATCCATAATTCCACTGCCTGAACAGTTAACAATCGTATTATTTATGATTGTGGCCGCTGAGCCACCAGTACTGCCCTGAGTGACCCCTTCAAGCGTGATAGCGCCATCAACCGTGGTCACTTGATCAATAAGAAGATTTCTTCGAATCGTTGGGGCCGAATTACGACAGAGAATTGCTATGGATCCTCCTTCCATCCTGAATCCCTCAATGCTGGCATGGAAGGATTCGCCGTTCTCAAAAGTTACCAGCGTGACACCTGCTGAGCCTATGAGCTTTGTCTTTGTGGCGCCATGAATAGACTTTACAGTTATAAGCTTTCCTTGAAAGTTTATGGATTCTGTGTATGTCCCACTGTCCACCAGAATCAGAGAGCCGTTAGGTACAGAGTTGATAGCAGTTTGAATGGTAGAGTACTGTTGTGGGAACGGTTACCGTCAGAGCGTTTAGAGAGTGATAGGCATTGACGAGTCCGTAGCCACTAACTGTATCATATCCAACGGATGCTTCACTCGCTGGGATGGTAATGTCGATCGCTCCATCTATCATTCGTTGTTTTACTTCACTCGGAGTTAAAGTCGGATCTTCTGAGAGAATAAGAGCAGCCACACCCGCAGCGTATGGAGATGAACACGAAGTCCCACCAAACCACAGAAAATAGTCACCCGCGGTTCCCGGATCAGTGTTCCTGCCACCCGTACCCTGTATGTCTGTTGTAGGTAGAATTGTTGGGGCTAAGAAGTCTATTCCGGTTCCAGAGTTGCTTCCCCACCAGATCTCATTGTCGCACGTGACTACCAATGCATGATCAGTGTCTCTTTTTCTTTCGCCGCAAGGACTTGCAGAGCCTATTGCGATTACCTCGGGAAGCTTTGCTGGCCAGTATAGAATATCTCTATTATTTCCAAACAGCCCACACTGCTGGGGAGCAACGTGATTATTCCCAGTAGAAGCGAATAACACAACTCCCTTTGTATATGCATATTCAACAGCATCCTCAACCGCTTGGGGGTCAAAGAGTATCATAACGAAACTCATTGACGCGACATCAGCCCCGTTATCGGCAGCATAGATTAACCCATCTTCCACGCCATTTGCGGTTGGAGGATCAGGAAATACGGAGATTTTTATAGGCATTATAGAGCAACCACCAGCTATGCCGGCGACGCCTATGCCATTATCGGCAATGGCAGCGGCTACTCCTGCGCAGTTGGTGCCATGACCTAAATCATCATCAGTGGATTGGCCGGGGTTAACGCAGTTTTCACCTTGCACCTGCCTAATGTCCGGATGATCGTCGTCTACGCCACTATCAAGTATCGCAATGATTATCGATGTGTCGCCGTATCCCGACGGTTTATCCCAAGCTGAATCAGCGTCGGCGTCAAAGTCCAATGCTCCAACTGCTGGCCCCAGACCAAAATAAGCATTACAGCCTGGGCCATGCGATAGGTGCTGGGATTGATTGTCATGTCCCCAATTCTTGGAATACAACGGGTCATTTGGAACAGCTGTGTAGATCGCATACATATTTACAAATGCCCGTTCTATAAATGGTAGAGCAGATAACTTGTTAATAATTCGCGGAATATCAGCGGACTCATCGACACGAATCAGAAAGTCCCGGTCAAGACCAAGTAGGGCTGCCAATGCTGTGTCTTTAGGCCGAACCGCTCGGGCGCTTACTTCTTGCATGTCAAATTCGAAAAGTATCGAATCTATTGCTTGAAGTCCTGTCCGATCGGCGCTTCTTATGCCATCTTTTAGCCTAAAGGCGTCTCGCCGAACGGCATCGGTACTGAGTCTAATTCTCACCACGCCCGGCTGGTAGTCTTCGGGTGGTGGAAATTCACGTGGCCCTGTCTGAGCGCTCACGACTGAGTGACTGAAATTCATTCCTATTGAGACGAGAAACAGCGACCAACACATGAGTCTAAGCAGATAAAACTTCTGGATTTGCGAACACATAATCTTCCTCCTAATTGTTTCCTTATTCCGATTTCAAGTCCCAAAAAAGGTCATCATAATTAATAATATACTGTGATTCCGAATTTGGAGGTGATTTTCTTAGCAAA
>JACZUZ010000458.1 GCA_022572905.1 Candidatus Zixiibacteriota bacterium
GCTTGCTAACTGCGCGACTGTTATTTCGGAGCTATCTTTCGGATTCCAGAGAGTGTAATCAGGGAAACGCTCGCCCAGATCGAGATATGTGTTGTTTGGTAAATCTGCCGGAGAAAGGCCGAGAAGCCCTTTTCCGGAGAACGCCATTCCTGTATAAATTCCGCCGGCAATTCCAGCGAAAATCACAATTCCCGCAATCAGAGATTTGAGGACAGAGCCACTTAATTTGCCCTCCTGAAAAATTGAACCTGATAAATTCGCCATTTCTTACCTCCTTTGAGAATTAACGTCGCAATTTCTGATTCCTGAGGTAGTTCTTGCTCGTGAAGCATCGAGATTGTGATAGTAGTTACCAGAAAATGGAACATCTGTTCATTCGCTCTTCCTGAAAACTATTTCGTTTAAGCCTGTATCCTTTAGTTTGATACCAGATTCATGAGTCTACTTGACGCCGGATCCAAGGATAGCCTGATCGGGTGACATACTCCGTCAGTGGAAATTACGGGGATTTGCACATTTTTCGATCTCCAATGAGGGTTTGCCCTTCCTAAAGAGCGCCCGTTCTCTGTCTGAATTCAGATTCTCTGAGAGCCGATCACCTGCTGAGGGAATTAAGAATAATCCGGATTCGTGGAAGTCAGCCCATGCGGAGGTGGCGCAACCTATTACGAGACAATAGCATAGATGGCGATTTGTATTGATCGATTAATTTGCAAAGTACACGATAAATTTATGGTTGTGAATTCCGATTCTTCCGGCAGGGGATTTGTTGTGACTAAACTGGAAAATCTGACCATTTTGGCAAATGGTGGAAACCTTTTGTCTCCTACGGGCGTTTAACACTCAGTCGTGGGAGGCCATTCGAAAAACTTCATTCTTCTTTGGATCGATTGGACTGAAACTAATGCATTGACAAGAATGCCCGCGATTCTTACCTTATCTGACAAGAACTTAGCAAGAAAATACATCACAAACTAGCCCCATTTCAAAGAGGAAAACTGAACATGAAACGAATCATCGCATTGACAGCAGTATTTGCCGCTACTCTGGCTTTCACCGCCGCCCCGATTCTAGCTTGTGGTGGCTGTGGTTGGGCAAATGGTTCAAAAGGAGCCACAACTGCATCGGCAACCACCAATGCGTCGGCCAAGTACACCTGTGGCTCTACGACCACTGGAGCGACCACGGCCTCATACACAAATTGCAGGAATAACTGCAAGCTCGCTTCGGGTCAGTATGCCGTAGCTACAATGAAGGTCAGTGGCATGACTTGTGGCGGTTGCGAGACAAAGCTAATTGGTGAGTTCATGAAATCAGAAGGAATTCTCTGGGTGGCTTCGGTTTCTTCAATTGATGGAACGGCGAAGGTTATCTATGACAAGTCGAACTACTCAGAAAAAGAACTTGTCAATGTTGTTTCATCGGCTGGTTTCAGTGGTAGCGTAGTTCCTGCTGTAGCGGTTAGCGAAGTCGGATCGATCAACAAGCTGTCGAATATCAAATCGGGTAGGAAAGCCTGCGGCTTCTCCGGGAATACATCCTCGGCCACGTCCTCCGCCACCTGCGCCTTCAAAAACCGGACCACAGTGACAAACACCAGTGGTGTTAGGATCGCTTCTGCCAGCAAGTCCAACAGGAGTTATTGCGCGGCAGGTCTGGCCAAGAAAGCTAAGACAAACGCCAGCTTCACGTCAGCCAAAGACGTCTCGTCGAAAAATGGCTTTTGCGATCAGTTGACTTCCGCAGAGCATGCGGCTTTTTGCGCTCAGTTCTGCTCGACCAAATCTGATGACACAAAGAAGAGCTTATAAGCAGTATTAGTAATTTGGAAATCCTTTGAGGGTTGCCAAATACCAAGTTCGATTGTTCAATACCGGGTGGGCTTTTTAGAAAGCCCGCCCGGTATTCTTTTGAAGCAAGAATTTTAAAATAATATTCTTAAGGCAGAAATCATGAAACAGAAACCGGATTTATCGATACATTGCAATTATCCGAGATAATATCTAAAATAATATCTGAGAATGGAATCTCTACTGACCAATACAAGAGCGGCCGTACTAGGCGCTATTATTGTTTCAATAGTTTCGTCGCTGGTTGCAATAGCGCCGTCTGCAAACGCCGCAAAGTTCGCGGGTGAGGCCTTTGCCCTGGGCGTGGGCGCCCGGTCATTAGCGCTGGGAGGGGCTACTGTGGCGGGACCATTCGACGGTACGGCTATCTACTGGAATCCGGCGGGACTCGGCAGGAT
>JACZUZ010000459.1 GCA_022572905.1 Candidatus Zixiibacteriota bacterium
AATACTCTCCGCCCTGGTATTTACTTTCCTCGCGATTATCTATCCATGATTTGACTATACCATCCGGCTCAAAAATTCCGTTTAGTCCGCCAAACTCGGCTGTCATATTAGATATAGTAAAACGCATGTCAGTTGAGAATTCATTCACCGCCGGACCAATAAATTCCACCGAACGCTCAAAGGCCACAGTGTTACGCCCCAGCGTCCCCAGTGTTTTTAGAATTACATCCTTACCGCCAATCCCAAAGGGAAGCTCGCCCTTGTACACAATCGCGATACATTCGGGAACTTCAATCCAGCTTTCTCCAAGCGTCATCGCTACCGTAATATCCGCGCCGCCCAATCCAATAGCGAATGCTCCCAATCCGCCATGCGAGCAGGTATGCGAATCCGCTCCGAGGACAACTTCGCCCGGCAAGACAAGATCGCGATAGAATTTCGTATGCATAATCGTTTCGTTGGCGTCATAAAAGTGCGTGAGACTAGCCTCGCTGGCGAATGCACGCGAAAGTTTGAGCATTTTCTGAACGCGCGGGTCGCTGACTATCGTGACTGGATCAACAGTGTGATCAATAGCCAAATAAAATCGCTCTTTGTTGTAAATTGGCGGGCGACCCAGAAGCTCGTAGGTCTTGTTCATCCCGTTCCAGGCCAATTCAGAAGCGATAGTCCAATCGACTTTGATACGAATTACATCGCCGGGTTTCAATTGATCGCTTCTTGATCCGATTGAGTGACTCGCGAGTATTTTTTCAGTTAGTGTTTGTGGTCTTTTCATTTATATAGTGTCTTAAGCGAAGCTATTTGATTGACGGTCTGCTCCACGACTCAATATAGTCGAGTCCCGTAAGAACAGGCAATAGATGAACTGGACAATAGAGATATTGAAAGACTTCTTACCGGCCGGAGATATCCAGCCTTGCGTAGAGGATCAGCCTGTCGGTAGTTACCAGCTCCTCAAATCCTGTTCCGGAAAGTTCATCAGAACTGAAGCCATTTGAAGCGGGAGTGAGAATGAACCCGGGATTATGTTCCGCAATGAGTTCCTGAGGCGATTGATCGGTATCCGTGACATACAAAATTTCCGCGTCCCAATACCAGCTAGTCAGCGCAATAATCTCCCAGTCGATTTTGGACGCATTTAGAAACAGACCATGATCATTTCCCGAACGCTCAATGATATTCAGCGCTGTTGGCCTGAGATCGTTAATATCGGGATTGCGCAAGTGGTGTATTCTGACACCACTCAGAGATACGATTGCGAAAAGAACCACCCAAACGACCAGAAAATACCCCGGAAATCTCCCGAGGGAGACACTCTTCTTGTCCAGGAAAAGCATGATTGGATACGCGACAATTAGAGCGGCCAGTGGGTAAACAGGCGCGAAATAATGTATGAAGACATAGTGCGGATATGAATAAACGAGCGTAAAACACGCCAGAGCCATTAGCGTCGGATAAAGCGCTGAAATGCGATTCCTAACGGCCAAAAAAATTCCGGGGATGAGTAAAATTGTCCAGGGTAAGAAATACCTCAAAAGGCGCCACGCGAAATCATTCCAGAGCTCACCCTGCTGACTGCCCGCGCCTTCTCTTACTATCTCACCCAATTGCGTCCCAAAGTAATGACCCCAAAAGAAATCTGGCCCGGCCAGACTTTCAACCAGAACGTATGCGCCCGGAATCGCCACAGCGATAAGAGCCGCCAGATAAGGAGTTAAAGTTTTCAAAAGCTCTCTGCGCCAAATGACAACAATCAGAAACACAGCCAGAAACATCGGCGCCGCAGAAAAGCCTTTTACCAGAAACCCCAGTCCCAGGCCAACTCCACTCCAGAGAAGTCTCGACCCGGTACGATTAGATTTCGCAAATGGCCAAAGAGCGAGAAGGAGGAAAAAAGTCATCGGAACATCCAACAGGGCTGAATTCCCAATCGAGACGAAATTTATGCATAGAATCAGTATAAGGGCCGCAACAAAACCATGCGAGCGTCCGAGAGAGTCTTTGCCGATTAAGTACAGGAGTTGTATAGAGCCGATTGAACAAAGCGCTCCGAATATACGCGCCGTCTGATCATTGGCGCCAAATAATTTGTAGCAAATCGCCTGAATCCAGAAAACCAGAGGTGGGTGCTCCGCGAATTTGGAGAAATAGTAGTCGGTATATGTAAACGCGAGCCAGTCGCCGCTCTGGGAGATATTTCTGGACACCGACGCATAAAAAGCTTCATCAAGATTGACTCCA
>JACZUZ010000460.1 GCA_022572905.1 Candidatus Zixiibacteriota bacterium
GTCCAGCGCAAGCGCTACATCATCACCCGGCTTATACCCGGCCGCTTCGATGGCTTCAGAAATAATCTCGAGAGCCTCTTCATTGGATTTCAAGTCCGGCGCAAAGCCGCCTTCATCCCCCACAGCCGTGCAGAGATTTTTTTTCTTTAAGATATTTTTTAACGCGTGAAAAACTTCGGCCCCGGCTCGTAGCGCTTCGGAGAATGATTCCGCGCCTACGGGCATGATCATGAATTCCTGAATATCAACATTGTTGTCGGCGTGTACGCCGCCATTGAGGATATTCATCATGGGAACCGGCAGAGTCTTGCAATTTGCGCCGCCGATATATTCATACAAATGTCGCCCCACCGAATCGGCGGCGGCCTTTGCTGTGGCCAGCGATACACCCAGGATAGCGTTTGCGCCAAGCGCGCTTTTGTTGTCAGTTCCATCAAGTTCGATCAGGAATTGGTCAATGGCCACCTGATCGTATGGGTCCAAATCGGCCGCCAGCGCCGCTTCGGCGATAGTCTCATTGACATTCCGGACGGCCTTTAAGACGCCTTTGCCGCCATAGACGGATTTGTCGCCGTCGCGCAATTCCACAGCCTCATATTTGCCAGTGGAGGCTCCGGAAGGAACCGCGGCTCTCCCGGTTGATCCGTCGCCCAGCATAACTTCAACCTCAACAGTGGGATTGCCCCGGCTGTCCAGTATTTGGCGGGCGAATATGTATTGAAAATCTGGCATACTATGTGTATCCTTCACATCAATCCGGTTTGAGGCGGTATATCGCTTACCGCCCTGATGGATTCTACGCAGAATCTAATCCACGGGCAAGCCGGAATCGGCCAGACTTTAAACCTTTTGGCACGAGGCCCTCGCAGGGCCCGCGACCCTCACCCCCCGGACACGAGCATGATACACTCGACAAGAAGGAATTTTTCATGAACAATTTTTCGTTCAAAATAGACAATTCCAGAAACAGAAGAGCGGTTTCCTTATGGACCCCTGTTCTGGCTATCTGCGCTCTTATATTTTCGCTACTCGGTACAAACGCCGAATCAGTTCCGCGTTTTTCCGCTGAACAGGGTCTCGAATGCGGAGAATGCCATTTCTCGCCCGGCGGTGGGGCAATGCGCAATGAGTACGGACATTTTACAATGTCGGTTAATGAATTGACTCTGCAATCCACGAAAAAAAAGCTCTTGCCGTCTTACCGAGGGCCACGATTATCGGAGGCGATAACAATTGGTTCGGACATGAGGATGCGTTTGACCGAAAGCGGATCGTATGAACGTTTTCAGGCCGATATCTATGTATCAATTGAGCCGTTTGATCGGGTTTATTTTAATACCACCATTAGCGGTGGGGCAATTGATGAAAACTACATGTTAGTTACCAATTTGAATCGCGATTACTATGTACAGATGGGTAGATTCTATCCGCAGTTTGGAATGAAGGTTGAGGATTTTTCGTCTTTCGTTCGCCAGAAAAGTGGTTTTTTTCATCGTCTGGCGCTAAATGGAATAACTCTTGGGACCAAAGTCCTGAAGAGACAAGTTTCGATATCCTACTTCTCTCAGGGCGATCAGGGCATATTTGTCGGAAACGTGAGTCGTGTCGGCTGGTTCGGGAGTGTCGGATATTTGGTTGGATTCTCGGCGCGTTTTTCGGAAGAGCTGGACAACAACACACACGGCGCATTCCCCGCCGCGAAATCGCTCTATGGGGGATTCTCATGGAAGGGACACTCGCTAATGCTTGAAGCCAATTTGATTGGCGAAAGCAATGACTCTCTGGCTCTCTATGCGGGCGGAACAATCAAGTTCATCCCGGGGTTATACGGCCGAGTCGATTATAATTATTTTGATCCCGATCGACACTTGCAGACAGGTTATGTATCATTCACGAGAGTATCTATTGAATTCTGGCCGATCCCATTTATGGAAATAAACCCGGGAGTTAGTTTTTATACCGCAGGTCCTCAGGACGGTCAGGGGGAGTTTGAACTTAGAACCCATTTCGCGTATTAAACCAGGTGCATTTACGAAATAAACCGCGAACCAAATTATGATCTCAAAACTTCAGATAAGAAATCCTGCATTTGAACTTGTTCCAAAAAAATATATCAAGGCAATAGTTTCTGAATTAGGTGTGATGAAATATGATGAATTTTTGAAGAAATGCAAAAATTAATTTTCTTTAGCTTCAGAGATTGCCTTTATTAATTCCTGGTTAATTTCTTCAATATTTCTAT
>JACZUZ010000461.1 GCA_022572905.1 Candidatus Zixiibacteriota bacterium
TACAAGGACAAAATCCTGCTGCTCGGCGACGCTGCGCACGCTGTGGTGCCTTTCCATGGCCAGGGCATGAACTGCGCTTTCGAAGATTGTCTCGAGCTGGACCGCATACTCGACCAGTGCGGCGAGGACTGGGGCGACGCGTTCGCCGAGTTTAGCGAGCAACGCAAACCCAATTGCGATGCGATCGCCGACATGGCGTTGGAAAATTACCTGGAGATGCGCGACAGCGTGACCGATCCGATTTTCCTGCTACAAAAAAAGTTGTCATTCGAGCTGGAAAACAGGTTCTCAGATGTGTTCATACCCCGCTACTCGATGGTCATGTTCCATCATGAAATCCCCTATGCCGAAGCCAGGCGCCGCGGCGAAATTCAAGCCGGGATTCTGCGTGAGTTGACCGCCGGCAAGACATCGCTCGACGAAGTGGATTTTGAGTACGCAGGCAAACTCATTTCAGAGAAACTGGAGCAAATGGGGTAAGTGAGCCAATTCAGCCTATTGTCAATCGCCATCGGACAATCCCAATATTCCGCCCTTTCTGACAACTGACCACACCCATAGACAAGCCCCAACAAGAAGCAGATCAATGTACGCGATCTTATCTCTCATCGCTTTAATATCGATGACGCTACTGACGCGTATGATCTTATTATGGGTCGAACAAATGATGATTATCTGGGCATAGTTCTCAGATACCCGGAAGAGAATATGACCAGCGAATCCGCGGTTCGCAGTGTCATAATCAAAGCGCCCGGAAACTCCAAGCCGGACAGAGCCAGGATTGTCGGGGCTGTGGGAACCGGAGGATTCTCGACCGGAGTTCTCTATCCGATAATTAGTTCGATGAGTCACGTTGAAACGAAGCATATCGTTTCCGGAACGGGTTCAAAAGCCGTCGGCGCCGCCAGACAATTCAACTTTGAGAGAGCGGGAACATCAATGGAAGAAATGCTCGCAGACAAAAAAATCACTTCCGTTATCATAGCCACTCCGCACAATTTGCACGCTGAACAGGTGATAATGGCTCTTGCGGCGGGCAAAGATGTCTTTGTTGAAAAACCTTTGGCGACCACCAGCCTCGAACTGGATGCCATTCTCGAGGCTTATAAGAATAATGACGGAAATCTGATGGTTGGTTTGAACAGGCGTTTTTCTCCGGCGGCTATAGCCGTAAAGAAACATCTGGCGCAAATTAGCGAACCGGCAATGTTCACTTATAGAATCAACGCGGGGTTTATCCCCAAAGATCATCCTATTCAAGACAGTGAAATTGGCAAGGGTAGAATTATCGGTGAAGTATGTCACTTTGTTGATCTAATAACATATCTGTGTGGTTCTGAAATAAGTTCAGTCTCCGCGACGGGCATGACTTTCAAAAGAAATGAACGTCTCTCGACGGATAATGTTCAGATACAAATGACCTACAAAGATGGCTCGGTCGCGGCGATCACCTACGTGGCCTGCGGCGGAAATGGTCTGGCTAAGGAACGCGTTGAAGTTCACTCCATGGATAAATCATTTGTAATTGATGATTTCAAAACCGCCATGATGTATTCAAACGGAAAAGTAAAAAAACTCTACTCGGGCTCACAAGATAAGGGACATAGGCGCGAGATGGAAATATTCTTGTCACAAGGCAAGTGTGAAACAGACTTGAATGTGGCTTTACGCGAAGCGGTTATGGCGACTGAGGCGACATTCGAAATCGACCGTACGCTCCGTACGAACTCTAAATCGCCCAAAATAGAAGGATGGCGCAGGAGAATGCCGTAAAAGGGAAATCACACGCAGGTCAATTTATTTCGCAATTTGGTAGGCTAATTCCGCCAGTTAAGCAAAATCGAGACGCGAATTGAATAAGCTTCAAATGCGCGCTCAACATTTACTGAGGTGAATCTTAGGGATGAGAGAAACAAAAGAGGAAATTGAACAATCGCTCAATATAATTTATTTGAGTCATTACTATCCGCCTGAAGTTAATGCGCCGGCATTGCGCGTTTCGGAGTTCGCTCAAGAATGGAAAAAGAGCGGACATAGCGTCACTATCCAAACTGGATTTCCGAACCATCCGAATGGTGTAATTCCCGCCATGTATTCCGGGAAAATTTTCGAAGAGGAAAATACTGACGGAGTTCGTATACTCAGAAGCTATGTCTATGCAACTCCTAATAAAGGAGTGTTCAAACGCGGATTGAACTATCTCTCCTTCATGGTCTCGAGCGTACTTTTGTCTACT
>JACZUZ010000462.1 GCA_022572905.1 Candidatus Zixiibacteriota bacterium
TTTCCATTTCTGACGTCTCATCATTCAGCGTCAGAAAGAATGTTTCATCTGTTAACTTTTCACCGCCTGTGAGAACACCATGTGCCGCAAGGTTTTTGGCCCAGGCCGTATATTCCGCCACCAAATCATCCGTGCTTACATCACCGGCCGCCGCGAAAACCCGAGGGTCTTCATGAAGGAGTAGTATGTATTCGCGTTTGTCTTTTGTGTCATTCGTGGAAACACTCTGCGTAGTAATATCCTGAGTCGAATTAACGCGCCCCGTCCACACCCCAACAGCGAATATTACTAGAGCCGCCGCTATGGCTCCATACACCGAAGGACCTCTCCACCATGTATCTTGCGAACTTAATAGTTTCCTGTTTTTTAGCTCGGAGACAACCTTGTCTTCAATCTCAGCGGGTGGAATCTTTTCACGGGGCAAAGACTCAAACGCCTTTCGTTCACTTCTTGATAACTCATTTTCTTGTTGTTTATTCATGTTTTCTTACCTCTAATCTGTCGTTAGGAATCTTCTCAGCGTTCTTCGCGCTCGCGACAGCTGGCTTTTGGATGTGCCAATATCTATGTCCTTGTGTTTTGCTATTTCCGCATGCGTGAAGCCCTCGAGATCGTGCAAAATCAATATTTCGCGGTAACCGTCGGGGAGTTTTGTAATCGCACGCTCCAGGTCGATCAATTCTATTTGATCAAGTCCTCTTGACGGAGCCGCAATTTCTTCCACGTCAATATCGTCAACTGTTATGACGCCAGAACATTTTCGATACGATTCTCGACATACGTTAACGGCCACACCAAACAACCAGCTTTTGAAAGTTGACTCCAACCGAAACGAGCTCAGTTTTTCCACCGCTCGCACCCAGACGTTTTGTAGAGTCTCATTAGCCAAATTCTCATCCGCGCCAAGTCGCCGCAACAAAAACTGGTATAGCGCGGGCGAATGTTGGCGATAGAGAAGCCGGAAGTCGGCTTCGCTGCGAGAAGTCAGAAATTTCCTAACAAGCGCGAGGTCATCCAAATCAAAAATCCCTTTTCTGTCTCATAATCCGGAGCGAGCTGATCCCGCCGCATATATAAGTGACGTTTCCACACCAAAGGGTTGCTTGAGAAGTACTAAAATATGATAAACCGAGACTTCACGCACCAGTTTCATTCGATTTCGATGGCTGAGTGATTGGAATGGGCTGCCCTGGTCGACCTAACCACTTTCCCCGCAATGGCTTAAGTGTGTAGTCAAAAAATGTACATTCTCCGCAAGTTTCCCTCCTGAAACGCCGACAATCTAAAGGTAAGAATAGCTCTATCGAAGATATGCAAGAGAAATAATCGATACTAAACGATTCGCGAACCCGGCCAATATTTTGGCCACTAAGAAAGGAAACCAATGCGAAAAGTTATTATCACAGCAATCACCCTTCTGGCGCTTCCCACAGTCGGTATGGCCGCGAATTTCGGCTCGATCTTCGGGGCGCTGACAACCGCGAATACGGTTGGCAAAGGCAACGCCACGTTTGGCGGAAGCCTCGGCCTAGCCGACGCGACTTCCTTTATCGGCTCAGTGAACTATGGCGTCGGAAACAATACAGACGCGCGTTTCCATCTTGGCGTTTTCGATAACACTGGTTTCGATTCCGAAATCGCTTTCGGCGCTGACATGAAGTTCAAGCTGAACAAGAACAAGAAAGCCAAAGGCGGAAGCAATATCGATTTCGCTATTGGTCCGATCTTTGAGTATGTCAAAATGGATATCAATGATCCTCTCTTGACATCATCCACGAAAGTGACTCAGTTCGGCGTTCAGCTCTTGGTGTCGAGCACATCGAATAGCAAGAGTGGTAGTTCATGGACACCGTACGGCAGATTCAATATTCGTAACGAGTCAATCAGCACTGAAATTGACTTGGGCGTTCTTGGAACAGTCAGCGCCTCCAGTTCAGAGTTGGCCATCGGCGTCAATGGCGGACTGGCCTACGCCACTTCTCCGGCCTTTACTCTTTACGGAGAATTCCAGCTTGGCGGAAACGACGGATTCTTTTTCGGAGCCAACTTCAAGCTCTAGAACTTTGTCTGTTTTCTAAATAGAATTTTTTAAAAAGATACTTTTTAATGAGAGAGCCCCGTCTGTCAAAGGCGGGGCTTTTTTATGCAATCCACGAGTAAG